>JBBQYT010000001.1:0-21508 GCA_038208385.1 Longimicrobiales bacterium
GAATCCGCCACCACCACCAAATCCGCCAAAGCCACCACCACCACCACCGCCGCCAAACCCGCCGCCACCAAAGTTGCCCCAGCCACCACCACCGCCACCCATCGGCAGGAAGATCGGGATGCAGCCACCACAACCGCCACCGCCGCGTCGGCGGCTGAAAATCGAAAAGATGATGAAGGCCAGGATCAGCCACAGCCGGATGTTGTTGAACGGGCTACGCGCGCGCCCCCGGCTTTGCGTAACCGGCTGCTGGAGTGGTGCGACATTGCCCGAAAGCTGGAAGCCGAAGTTCTGCGCGTACTGCTGGGCAATGCCGGTCACTCCCTGCTGAATACCGCTGCCGTAATCGCCCTGCCGGAAAAACGGGATCATGTCATTGTCTGCAACACGTCCCGCTTCGGCAGCCGTGATGAACGTCGTTGTTCCGACGCCCGTCTCGATCTTCAGCTGGCCTTTGTTATCCGGCGCTGTTTCCTTCGGCACCACGAGAATGACAGTGCCGGTGTTGCGATTCGGATCGCCCGGATCACCCTTTTTGCCGACCTTCCACTCGCGTCCAATCTGCAGCGCAACTTCATCACGCGTGCGACCTTCCAGGCTTTTTAAGGTAACGACGACGATTTCACCGCCGGACTTTTCCTGGACTTCGCGCGCGATGCTTTCGATCGCCTGCTTTTGCGCGGCCGGGATGACGCCGGCAAAATCGTTTACGTAACCGACGGGCGCTGGCAGCTTGATCTGGGCTGCGGCCGCGCCGGGAATGAACAACAGAAGCAGGATGAGCCAGGCGGGTCTTAAGCCTTGGCGACGGACGAGATGGGGACGATTCGGTGTCATTGGGCTGGAATGTAGGGTCCGATCCCGGTGCGGACTAGAGAGCCTGGGTAGCGGTGCGGACCCGAGTCGTTCTAGATTTGGAGCAGCCAAGGAGGAGACATGAATAGCAACGGACCGATGGTGGATCCGGCAATCGCAGTACGCAATCTGCGTTTGGTGTTCAGCTCGATCCTGATGGGAGTGCTTGTCTTCGCTGCGGTCGCGCCGTTCATCCGGTCGCGCGCCGTCGCAGGACTGGTACTATCGAGGCGGCTGGCAGTGATCCTCGTCATCGGCTCGATGGCGCTCACCATCGTTCTCTCCGTCGTCGGCTACATGATCGCCCACAAGGCTTCCCGCCCCCAGTCCAGCACCGCAGGCATGCAGGGCGAACCGTCACAGACTTCGCAGGCGATCACGGCCCGGTTGATCGCGTCAGCCGCGCTGACCGAGGCGGGTGCCATGGCAGGGATCGTGGTCTACATCCTGGTGGGGTTCCTGCCCGTCCTTGCCGTAGCGGTTCTCGCCGCCGTGCTGGGCATCGCGCTCTCATTTCCCCGCGCCAGCCTTTTCGCGGCAGCGCCTGTCGACAAAAACGCCGTCACCTTCCGCTAAATGCCGGCAGCCACAGCGTAAACCGCGAGCCGGGCCCCGCGCCGTTTTCCAGCGATAACCGTCCACCCATTGCGCCGGCGATCCGTTTGCTGATCGCAAGACCGAGCCCAACGCCAGGCTTGGCCAGGTCGATGCGCGTAAATTCCTCAAATATCCTGTCCCGCATGTCCTCAGGAATTCCGGGACCGGTGTCCCACACCTGGATTCCGGTCCAGTGCGCGTGTCCGTGCTGCCCGTCCTGCTGCGTGAACACGCGGATTCCCACCTGCCCGCCGTGCGGCGTGTACTTGATCGCATTCGAGATCAGGTTGCCGAGGACCTGCCGCACTCGTAGCTCGTCAGACACGACTGACGGGAGCCCAGGGTCGATCTGCACCTCGAGGGCGAGGTCAGCGGCATCCGCCTGGGCCTTGTACTCGTCCGCGATCTGCCCCGTGATTCTCGTCACATCGATGGGCTCGAGCCTCAACGGGAGCTCTCCAGCCTCTGCGCGCGCGAGATCCAGCACATCGTTGATCAGATGAAGCGCGGCGCGAATCGACGCGCGGATCCGGCCCACACTCTGCGCGAAGCGAGTCGGATCCGAGATGACGCCCTGCTCGATGAGCTGCGCGTAAGCATCAGCCGCGCCGAGCGGGTTCTTGAGGTCGTGGGTGAACCCGCGAATAAAGCGCGCGCGACTCTCGAATAGCTTTGCGATGTCCGCGTTCAATTGTGCTTCCTGAACGGCGGCGTTTTGGAGCTCGCGCGCGAGCCTCGCGAGGAGCAGCACGGCGACGAGCGCGAACACGCCGAGCCCGATGGTGAGCCAGATCTGAAGAAGTTCTGCACGACGTGCGAGGAGTCGATTCTCACTGACGACACGCCCGATTTCCGCGTCGAAATTTGCAGCGGCGGTTATCGTCTTCTGAAAAAGCAGTTCCTGGGTTGGAAGGACTGCGACGTACTGCTCGCGCGTGAGGCTGCCTGAGAGTGCGTTCGCGGGAGCGGCTTCCCACGCGGAGAGGGCCTGCTCGAGCTCTTCGAGGCGTTTGGGGACGCCATACCCGAGCTGCGCGACAATCGGTCGCAGCTCGGCAAAGGCTAGCGCATGGTGGCGCCTGGCTCCTTCGAATCGGGCTCTGTAGGTGCTCTGCCCTGTCAGGGCAAAGCCGCGCTCCGCAGACAATTCCTCGGCAAGATCGCGCTCTACGTCGTCTGAAAAATCGCGCGCGCTTTCAGCCAGTGAACCGACTTGCGTCCGGACCTCATCCGTTTGCCGCTGTAGTAACGGCGGCACCACGAGCAACAACAAAAGCGCTAGAACGATGAATGCCACGGACAACTTTGTTGCACGCCAGGTTCCGGTGTTCGCGATGCTGCTTTTGGCGCTTCGGGTACGTTCCACTGTGTGCGTTGTGTCGCTGGTCACGCCGGCTCCATTCCCCCCTCAATTTTCTGATGCACCCGATCACCGGAATGTAAAAAAACACGTACTCCAGACGACCTGCACAATGGCATCCTCAATAACTACCTGATTCGTAGCCGCGTTCCCCATGGATCTTCCGCCAGCCAGCCGTCATCCGTCCGCTCCACAGAATATCCCGCTTCCAGAAGACTTCGCGCAGCCGCTTCGGCATCCGCAGGCGTGGGCGTTTGCACCGTCCACTCGAGCAAGCGCGCATCGCCCGGACCGGGACGCGGTGCCTTGCCCGCCCACGTGTTGAGTCCAAGATGATGGTGGTAATCGCCCGCTGAGAGAAACAACGCGCCAGGCAGACGCAGCACCTCATCGAGTCCGAGCGCGCGATGGAAAAACGCTTCCGCATCCGGAATGTCGCCGATATGCAGATGAACGTGACCGATCGACGTGCCCGCAGGCATTCCGCTCCACTGCCTGTCGCCGCCGGCGCGCAGAAGGCTCTCCATGTCGATCGGGTCGGTCGCCATCTGCAGCTGATTGTTCACGACCGGCCAGTCCGCGCGCGGACGATCTGCATACACCTCGATGCCAAGCCCATCCGGATCTGTCAGGTAGAACGCTTCGCTCACGAGATGATCGGCCTGACCCGCGTGCGCGCCGATGCGCGCGAGATGCGCGGCGAATTGTCCGAGCGCTTCGCGCGACGGAAGCAGGACCGCAAAATGGTAAAGTCCGAGCCGCTTGTGCGGAGCATGCGGCCGGGCGCCTTTGATTTCGTGCAGCTCGATCAGCGGTGCGTCGCCGTCATGCGCGCCGAGAGCCGCGAGGCCATCGCCTTGCTTCAACACGCGAAGTCCGAGCACCTTCTGATAGAACGGGAGCGATCTTGTCAGATCGGCAACTTCGAGATGTACGGCACCAAGGCGTGTAGCTGCGGAGAGGCGATGCTTGGGAGGCGGTGTTACGTAGCTCATGCGTGATGTTTCCTGACTTGAGCCTGGGTTTCTTCGTCTATGGTCTATCGTCTATCGTCTATTGTCTGTTGTCTATCGAAAGCATGGTCGAGAGCGGCTGCACGGACGAGCCGAAGATTGACGCGAGAATCAGGTAGATGAAGACGACCTCATTGGAAGCGGCGGTTAGCGATTAGCGATTAGCGATTAGCGATTAGTGTATTCGTCATGGGTTCTCCATTCGCCGTGCCTGGGCTGCAAAACCCCAAACACCGCAATCGGGCGCCCGCGAGATCCAACTAATCTCTAATCTCTAATCTCTAATCTCTTATCCCTAAAACCGCTAATCGCTGAATTTCAGGTCACCGGCTTGGCTTTGGGCGCACCCTCCGGTCCGTTGTCCCAGTCCTGCGCATTCGAGATGTTTGGCATACCCCAGTCGTGGCCGTTCCAGCCGTCGAATCCTTCCATCTTGAACGCCCAGAAGCCCGTCGTAAAGTCGCTCAGGACGATGAGGCCATCGGCGTTGCGAACGTCGATGCCCCAGCCGCCGTTGAATGTCGTCGCCGGAACGTTCAGCGTGCCGTCAGGTCCGTCCCATGTGTCGTAATAGGCGACGGTAACGGGGTTCGTCGGATCCATCATGTTAAACACCTGCATACCATCATCGAACGCAGCGACGAACACGTACGGCCAGCGCATCTGATGGTTGTGCGAGAAATTCTTTGCATTGGCAGTCCACGCGCCGATCGGACGCGAGATGTTCGCAACCTGTCCGTCGAGGCCGGGCTTCAAGTCGAAGATGCGCAGCGGTGCTGTGCGGTATTCAACTTCCGTGACCGCGTAATGTCCATCGGGCGTCGGCGTGAACGTGTGGCCGAACTGCACGCCGTTGATGCCGGTCAGCGACGTCAGCAGCTTCGGGTCTTTCAGATTCGTGATGTCGTAGATGTAATAGCCGCCGGCACCTGCACCATAGAAGCGATCCTGATGCGTTGCGGGATCGTACCCAATGAAGAAGTCGTGGTAGCCGCGAATCTGCACGCTGCCCGCATTCGCTCCCGCGGGAACGGGAATCTGTCCGACCAGTCCCTGGTTCGGATCGCCGGCAATGAACTTCGCGATGTCATATACGTTCGCGTGCGGTCCTGTCGTCGTCGCGACGAGCAGCGCTTCGCCATTCGAGTGCTTGTACGAAAACGACTCATGGAACCCACCCGGCGTATCCGTCGCGCGGATGCGTCCGACTTCCCTGATCTTCGTAACATCCGGGAGACCCGTAATGTCGAAGACGATGGCGCCCAGATCAACATCCGGTCCACCCTGCGTGAACTGGAACGCAATCGTCAAATAATACTTACCGTTCACCTTCAGATACATCGGATTGAGCGCGCCCGCGCCGCGATGCAGGTCTGCATCCTCGATCTGCCAGTGCCACAAAACTTTTGCCTTGTTGGGATCACTCATGTCCATGATGTGGAATCCCGTAGGCGCAAGACGATGCGTTACGTACGCGTACGGCCGCGACATTTCCTGCTCGATCGCGATGTCCGATGTGCGACGGCCGAGACACACGACACCGCACTCCGTCGTGCCAGTCAAAGGCATCGCACCATTGAGAGGAACGTGGTAGACCAGCTTCATGTTCGAGCTTTTTTCTGTGCCGGGCCCGCGCTGCGCGAGCAGTGATGCGGGGAATGCGATGAGTGTATACAGCGCGATCAGTGGAATAAAAAGTTTGACGTACCGCTTCTCAGCATGCATGTAACCTCCTCGAAATAGAGGAACTTAGGAAGCCGTCCATGGGGAGTGGCGGCAGGAAACGCGGGATGGAACGCAAATATATGGCGACGAGCTATGGCTACATCAAGTCTCGTGCATGCGTCCGTCGTCATTGACACCTGTGCAAGCGGCATGGTATTACACTACACGCTCGATGAAAAATCGAGCGCACCCTCCATTTCAATACACAGAAAAAACGTGCCGATCTGGACAGTGGACAACGTCCATCGGTCCGACATTCACATGGCAGCACCCGTGATTGGGCGTCGATTTCGCGACGCCCGCAGCTCGTGCTTTTGTCTCGCGCATCGGCAAGATTCCACACGCCGTTCGACATCACCTTTTCTCAGGACCACAGGGAGGAAGAGTATGCGTTCTGAAGGTCGTCGTTTCGTGTTCCGTGCTGGGGGCGCCGTCGTGTTTGCCTTAATTGCTGCGGGAGGGGTAAACGCGCAGCATCCGCCCGGCGAACAGCGGAGCTCGAACGTGACGGTGCTCTCGCATGTGCCACTGGGCGGCGCAGCGCCGCTGGCGGGCGATACGAAGGGCGGCGTACTCGGACTGGGGCGACGCACCTCCGACATTGAGATGGAGCAGGAGCTCTCGCGTCCCTACGTGTACGTCGATCACCGTTTTCCGCCGAGCGGGTTCGACATCGTGGACATTCGGGATCCACTGCACGCAAAGGTGATCTGGCGCTGGGTCGTGGAAAACGCAGAGCTACACCAGGGTTCAGGTGCTCTCGACAACAAGTACTTCAAGTTGAAGGGCCGTTACTACGACATTCAATCTTTTCAGTTCCAGCAGGGCGGACCCGACGCGGACCTGGGCGCCATCGTCTTTGACGTGACGGGTCTGCCGAATCCTGCAACGATCAAGGAAGTCGCACGCATTCGCGCGCCAGATGCCATTGGCGGGTTCCACAACATCTTCGCGTATAAGCACTCGGATGGACGCGTGCTTCTGTTTGCGACGGTGAATGCGCCCGAAGCGTACATCTATGACATGGAGAAGCTGCTCGCTGGTGCGCCGAATTATGGACTCATCGGCAAGATTCCGGTTCCGCAGGGAGCGATGCCGGAACGCCCGATGGCGGGTTACCACGATTTCTATGTGGCGTACGATGCGGCGACGCATCGCGATATCTTCTATGGCGGCGGTGCCGGGGGATATTACGTCTACGACATCTCGGATACGGGCAATCCGCGGATACTGTCATCTGTCACCGGCGTGCAGGGGATCTCGTTCGGTCACACGTTCACGCCCTCGCCGGACGGCCGCTACGCCGTTGCAGAAACTGAATACCGCAACGCACCGCTGCGCATCTTCGACCTCAAGCCCGATGGCAAGGACTTCGCGCCCCACGTAAGCCGTTCGATCGGGGCGTGGACGGCCAACTGGAAGAACTACGCGCATAACCACGAAGTGCGCTGGCCGTATGTTTTCGTCGCGTCGTTCGATGATGGATTGCAGATCTTCAACATGATGGATCCGACGAACCCGGTTACGGTAGGCTTCTACGACACCTTCGATGGCCCTGATGGTGATCATGCTCACCCCGAGACGGAATACAATGGCGGCTGGGGTGTCGACGTACGTAACGCCGATGGCCTCATTGTCCTGAGCGACTTCACGACAGGTTTCTGGCTGGTGAAGATGGAGGGCTTCGACGGATGGAACGGCAAGGATTGGGGCATGCCGAATGTGTCGAGCGTGCAGGACTGGGATAACGGACCTGAAGGAGCAAAGCCCGCAAAGCCGGTGACATGACCGCACCATGGGCTGCGTTCAGTTTATGTCTCAACTACAGTGAGGAGGATGCATGACCGCTAGATGGAGAGCTCTGCTCGTTCTATTGCTCTTTTCCCTTCCCTCCGCAGCGTTCGCACAACGCAGGATCGTGAACGGCAGGGTCACGGACCGGGAGACGGGACAGTCGATTGGTGGTGCGCAGGTCGTGATACGCGGCACCAACACCGGCACGCTGGGCAAAACAGATGGGACATTTGCGCTTTCGGTTCCGCAGGGACCCGTGACGCTCGTGGTCACGTTCATTGGGTATCGGCGCGCTGAAGTTCTGGTGCCTGCTACGCAGGCGACGGTGCAGGTGTCGATGCAGGTGGATGTGTTGAAGGTCGATGAAATCGTCGTGACGGGTCAGGCTACAACGATCTCGCGCCGCAACCTGGCCAACGCGGTTGCGACAGTTGATGCCGCGCAGCTCGTGAAAGCTCCGACCGCATCGCTCGAGCAATCGTTGATGGGCAAAGTCGCGAGCGCGACGATTCAGGATCTAGGTGGCGGACCGGGCGGTGGTGTGCTCGTGCGACTGCGCGGGACGACATCGCTGAACAACGCATACACGCCGCTGTACGTGGTCGATGGCGTGATCGTGAGCGATGCGAAGATCTCGCGCGGCATCAACAACCTCACGCAGGCTTCGGGAAACCTGGCACTGATTTCAACGGACCAGGAGCAGCCGGTGAATCGCATTGCCGACTTGAATCCTGCCGACATCGAGAGCATCGAAGTGCTCAAGGGTGCAGCGGCGTCGGCGATTTATGGATCGAAGGCGTCGAACGGCGTAATTCTGATCACGACCAAGAAGGGTCGGGTGGGTGCGCCGCAGTTCAACATCACGCAGCGCTTTGGTACATCGGCACTGTACCGGCCCGTTGGGTTCCGTACGTTCAACACGCTCGCGGAGGCTACCGACGCTTTTGGTCCGATTGCGGTAAAGGACTTCCAGCCGGGCGTGGTTTACGATCACGACCGCGAGCTGGCGGGCACAAAGCCGTTGAGTTATGAGACGGCGGCAACGATGAGTGGCGGCACGGAGACCACACGCTACTTCGCATCAGCGCTGGTCCGGCACGAGGGCGGCATCATCTCGAGCACGTACGCCGACAAGCAGTCGCTGCGCCTGAACATCGATCAGAACATCGGCAATCGCGTTACCCTGAACGTCAGCACGGAAGGCATTCACACCGTGAACGACCGCGGCCTTACAGGCAACGGGAACGCGGGCGTAAGCTATTACGACGCGCTGACAACAACGCCGAGCTTCTTCAATCTCAAGCAGAATGCCGATGGCACGTGGCCGTTCAATCCGTACGCGAACAGCAATCCGCTCGCGACGGTTGCCGAGGAGCGTAACCCCGAGAACGTGTGGCGCATCATCTCGAGCGGCCGCATCCAGGTCGAAGCACTGAACACGCAGAAGCATTCGCTGCGGTTCATTCTGAACGGCGGGGTGGACAACTTCAATCAGAAAGACGCGATCTTCTCGCCGCCGGACCTGCAGTACGAGCCGCTCGACGGCTTGCTCGGCGCTTACGCGCTTTCGTTTGGACAGGGCATCAACTCGAACATTAACGCCAATGCCGTCTACAAGCTCACCCCAGGCGGCGGAGCGCTGACCGCCACTACGTCGGCCGGGATGCAATACGAGACGCGGACGCTCCAGGTACAGCGTACACTGGCGGGCGGACTCGTGGGCGGGCAGGCAATCACGACCGCAGGAACGTCAGTCACGATCAATGAAGACCACGAGAAGGTGAACGACCTCGGCTTTTTCGCGCAGGAAGAGGTGCTCTGGAAGGAGCGGCTTCTCCTGACACTGGGCGGACGCGCGGACCAGAGCAGCAACAACAGCGACGCGAGCCAGCTCTTCTTTTATCCGAAGGCGTCGGTATCTTACCGTATGAGTGTGGGCAAGGGCTTTGTCGATGAGCTGAAGCTGCGCGGGGCGATCGGCGCCGCGGGCAACGAGCCCAGCTACCGCATCAAGTTCAGCGAGCTGACAGGCAGGAATAATTCGGGTGTGGCCGCGTACACGCTCTCGAACACGGTTGCGGATGGCAACATCCACCCGGAGCGCCAGCGCGAAATCGAAATGGGATTCGATGCGACGCTACTGCACAACCGCGCCAATCTCGAGGTCACGGCGTATGACAAGCACATCACGGACCTGCTGCTGCAGCGCTCTCTCGCACCCGTGACCGGTTTCACCACTCAGGTGTTCAATGGCGGTGTGATGCGGACGCGCGGGCTCGAGGTCGGACTGAACGCGTTTCCCATCAGCACGCCAACGTTCAAGTGGAACGCCAACATCAACTACTTCATGAGCCGCAGCCTGATTCTCGATCTGCCGGTGCCGACGTTCCGCGTGAGTACGTCCGCGCGCTACGGCACGCTCCAGATCGAGAAGGGCAAGTCGCCGACACAGGTGATTGCGTGGGTGCCCGATGCGAACGGCAAGCGCAGTGATGGCGTCATTGGCGATTACAATCCCGACTACAAGATCAGCCTCACGAACAACTTCACCTTCAAGAGGGTGAACCTTTACTTCCTGCTGGATCACCTGCAGGGCGGCTGGATTCACAACTATACCGAGCTGCTCTACGACTTCGCCAAGAACACGAAGGACTACGTGCAGAACGGCGAGGCGCGCATCAAGGCGGGAACGACGAACTGCTCCGCGTGTGCATGGATGCAGCCCACGACGAACACCAAGCTCCGCGAGGCGACACTGACGCTGGACCTGCCGCCCTCCATTGCTCACAGGATCTGGCGGAACTCTCGCTCGATGCGGCTTTCTCTGAGCGGGCGCAATCTCGCGATTCTGACCGGCTATCGCGGGCAGGATCCGGAAGTTCTCGTTCGGGCGTCCACGCTGTTCACGCAATGGCGTGCGGACATCTGGCCGTACCCGCAGTTCCGCACGTTCTGGTTTTCCGTGGACATGGGTTTCTAACCGACTGCGAACGAGGAGCGCAAATGATGAGTATTCGACTTCCGCGCCTGGCCGGGATGATGCTCGCCGCATCGGCCCTGAGCGCATGCAAGAACATTGATGTGCCGGACTACTACGCGGGCAGCATCGACGCCCTGACGAGCGGGAATGCGACTGCGACGGCCGTGAAAACCGCGGCGCAGGGGCTGCCGATCAACACGCGCACCATCAGCTCCGGCATCGTCATCACGTGGGGCGAGGTCGGGCGTGAAGGCTACAGCCTGGATCCGGCCAACCCCGAGAGCCAGAAACGACGCCTGGTCACCGAAGATCGCTCGATCGCTGCAGGTACGTGGTCGGCGGGTTATGCAAATCTGCGGCAGGAAAATGTGTTGCTAAAGGCGCTCGACGGCGTGAGCGGATTGTCCGACGCCGAAAAAGAAGGCATTCGCGGCTGGACGAAGACGCTGATGGCGCTGGACTACCTGATCCTCATCGATGTGTTCGACCAGAGCGGCATCAGCCTCGATGTGGACCGCGCCGTGAACGATCCGCTCGCACCTGTTGCGACCAAGGCGGAGGCGTTCACGCGCATTCTGCTGCTGCTCGACCAGGCGAAGACTCACCTGCAGGCGGGCGGTGCGGCCTTCGCTTTCCAGCCGGGACCCGGCTATACCGGCTTCTCGACGCCGGCAACGTTTCTGCAGGTGAACCGGGCTCTGCGCGCGCGCGTCGATGTTTACATGCAGAACTGGGCAACGGCGCTCACCGACCTGAGCGGCTCGTTCATCGACACCAATGCCGCAATGAGCCTTGGCGCATACAACGCATACAGTTCGCGGTCGGGTGATGCGACGAACCCGCTGTACGATCCGGTACCGCGCACGCAGGTGGCGCATCAGTCCGTCATCACCGATGCGCAGAAGCGCGCTGATGGCACGCCGGATCTCCGCGCCACGAGCAAGACGGCGCTCATAACGACGCGTGTCACGAACGGCGTCACCGCCGACCGGAAGTTCAACATCTACCTGACCAACTCGGATCCCATTCCGATCATCAAGAACGAAGAGTTGATTCTGCTTCGCGCGGAAGCCAACTTCCAGCTTGGCAACCGGGTTGCCGCACTGGCCGACATCAACGTGGTACGCACCAAGTCGGGCGACCTGCCGGTGTTGACCGCGGATCCGGGCAATCCGGGCATGCGCGATGAGATCCTGTACAACCGTCGCTATTCGCTAATGTGGGAAGGTGCGCACCGCTGGATCGACATGCGCCGTTACGGCCTGCTCGCCACGCTGCCGAGATACGCGCCGGATCACGTGGTCTACCCATACGCGCCATTGCCTGACGCGGAGTGCCTTGCGGGTGTGCGCAATCCGGTACCGGCAGGCTGTACCGTGCCCGCGCCGATCAAGTAGTCGTATTCACAAGCAGGCGCTTTAGCGGTTTTTCGAGACTCGAAGCCTCCATCGGCCTGTCACTGCCGGCGGAGGCTTCGCCACGAATGAATTCACGAACGGAGGCATGCTGATGCGCAATTTTTCAGGCGGCAGGATCCTCACTGCGATGATGCTCGCGCTCGCAGCTGCCGGAGCTTACGCGGCGAATGCAAGTGCACAATCCGGCCTGCAGAGCACAGACCTGTCACGACTGAAGTCCGTGGACGGCGCACGCCTGTCGCCGGACGGAGCGACCGTTGCGTACCAGGTGACAAACCGCGACCGTCCGCGAAATCCTTATTCGCAGGTTTGGCTGATGGATGTTGCGGGTAAGAGCGCGCCGCACCTGCTGCGCGATGGCGGAGCGCGCCAGCCGATGTGGTCCCCCGATGGCAAGTGGATCGCGTTTTTTGGAACGGACGGGGAAAAGTCCGGACTGATGATCGCGCGTCCCGATGGAACGGAGAGCACGCTGGTCGCGCCGACACTCGGCACAAACCATCCGCTGCCCGGTGCGGGCGATGCGCTCGCGTGGTCGCCGGACGGAAAGCAGATCGCGTATGTCTCGGCGACGCCGGGCCCCGAAACGGAATCCGCGACCGGCGATCCAGTCGTCATCACGCGCTATCTGTACAAGCCTACAGCGTCGGAAGGTATGACTCGGTTCAATGACAACCGTCGCCTGCACATCTTCGTTGCCGATGTCGCTACGAAGCAGGTGAAGCAGCTTACGGACGGAACGTACTACGAGCATTCCATCGAATGGTCGCCTAAAGGCGATGAAATTCTGTTTGTCAGCAATCACGAGGATGATCCCGATCTGCGCTTCAACTACGATGTGTTCGCAGTACGCCTCGCCGACAAGAGCATCCGTCGTGTGACGAACACCGAGAACGTCGAATACAAGCCCACGTGGTCTCCGGATGGTCGTACGATCGCGTATCTCGGGACGAAACGCGGATTGACATCGTCTGAAACGA
Organism: Longimicrobiales bacterium; assembly: GCA_038208385.1. GTDB lineage: Bacteria > Gemmatimonadota > Gemmatimonadetes > Longimicrobiales > RSA9 > JBBQYT01. Next base: position 12,723 of record JBBQYT010000001.1, read on the forward strand.
CAATGGAAGACACGCACGTGTGGCTGATGGACGCGGATGGCGGGAACCGTCGCGAGCTTGGCGCGAGCATCGACAATCGCCAGGGCGCGCCCGAGTGGTCGAAGGACGGACGCTTCGTTTACTACACATTGCAGGAGCACGGCAGCACGCATTTGTACCGCATGCCGGCTGCGGGTGGCCCGCCCGAGCTGATCATTGGCGGACAGGGCCGGCTTGGCGGCTGGTCACTCGGCCCGAACGGCATGGTCGTGTACGCGTTCGGCACGCCGAAGGATATGGACCAGCTGTTCGTGAAGACCGCGACTGCAGTGCGGCAGATGACGGACGTAAACAAGGACTTGCTCGGCTCGCGGCAGATTGCTGATGTCGAAGCGTTCACGTTCCGCAGCTTCGATGGGATGGAAGTCGAGGCGTTCCTGACGAAGCCTGTTGGCTTGAATCCAAACGGCAAGTATCCGCTGATCGCGATCATTCACGGCGGTCCGCACGGGCAGCAGGGCCCCGAGTTCCAGTTCAAGAACCAGGTGTACGCGTCACACGGCATGGCCAGCATCATGATCAATTACCGCGGCTCGACGGGTTACGGCCAGAAGTTCGCGGATGCGATTTTCGGCGATCAGGATGGCGGCGAGGCGAAGGATGTGATGACGGGTGTGGACGCCGCGCTGCGCAGGTATCCGTGGATCGACCCCAAACGCCTCGGCGTCGAGGGCGGCAGCTACGGTGGCCAGCTGAGCGACTGGATCGTGACACAGAGCAATCGCTTTGCAGCAGCAATTCCGATCGCGAGCATCTCGAATCTCGTAAGCTTCAACTACATGTCGTATTACCACGACTACCTGGCTGTCGAGTTCGGTGGCTTTCCGCACCAGGACCAGCTGATGGACAAGCTGTGGCAGCGCTCCGCGCTCCGCTATGTCGCGCAGGTGCGCACGCCCGTGATGCTCGTGCACGGCGAGAATGACAACGACGTGCCGATTGCAGAAGCCGAGCAGTTCTACATCGCATTGAAGGATGTTGGCGTCGAGACGGTGATGGTGCGCTACCCGCGCGAGGGACACGGCGTGCGCGAGGTTGGACACACGATCGACCTGATCGATCGCAGCATGGCATGGTACGACAAGCATTTCGGCAAGGCGCCGACACGTCCGGTTTCGACAATCAACGGCCAGTAGGCTGAATCAGGAGTAGCGAAGCGCATGATGTTTCATCTGGTTCTGGCATTGCAGATGGGGGCCGCAGCGGTTCAGTGCGGTACCCAGGCGCGCGTCGCGGAGCGCGAGTACGTAAAAGCTTCGCCGGCTTCAGTCGAGTATTACAGCGGCCGAAAGTGCGAACTGCAGGTACACGTACCGAAGCTGCAGGGAGACCTGCGCGTCGATGGCCAGCTGGATGAACCCGTGTGGCAGCATGCTGCCGTGCTGCACGGGTTCTCCGAGTATAAGCCCGTAGATGGGCGCGAAGCCGAAGACTCGACACAGGTCCTCGTGTGGTACACGGACAACGCAATCAACTTCGGTGTGCGCGCATTCGAGTCGCACGTCGGATTGAATCCGCGCCTGGCTGACCGTGACAAGATCGATGCAGAAGACTACATCCAGCTGCTGCTCGACACCTTCCACGACAAACGACGTGCGATGGTGTTCGGGTTCAACCCACTCGGTGTGCAGGCCGACGGAATTCGAAGCGAAGGCGGCGCTGCTGTCAGCGCCGGATTCGGCACGCAAGCGGACCTGAGCGGCATGGATCTGAGTCCGGACTTCATTTACCAGTCGAAGGGCCGCGTCACCGACTTCGGGTACCAGGTCGAGATTCACATTCCGTTCAAGACGCTGCGCTTCCAGAGCGACAAGGTGCAGGACTGGGGCTTTAACGTAATCCGGAAAGTGCAGCATTCGGGTCACGAGCAAACGTGGACACAGGCCAGGCAGGGCGACAATTCGTTTCTCGCGCAGAGCGGCACACTCGTCGGCCTGACGGAGCTGCACAGCGGACTCGTGCTGGATCTGACTCCCGTCGTCACCTCGAAGAGCACCGGAACGCCATCGCCTACCGGATACAAGTACGACACGACCCTGCCGCAGCTCGGTGGCAACGTGCGCTGGGGAGTTACGCCCAATCTTGCAATGACGGGGACCATCAAGCCGGACTTCTCGCAGGTCGAGGCTGATGTCGCGCAGGTGCAGTCCCTGCCCCGCGTAGCGTTGTTCTTCCCTGAGAAGCGGCCGTTCTTTCTCGAGGGCATCGAACAGTTCGCAACGCCGCTGCAAATCATCTATTCGCGCCGCATCGTGAGTCCCGTTGCGGCTGCGAAGTTCACCGGCAAAGTGTCGGGCACGAACGTCGGATTTCTGTCCGCGGTGGATGACCAGGCGCAATCCTTTGCGGGCAGCAACCCGGTATTCAATCTGTTGCGCGTGCGGCGTGACCTCGGAACCAAGTCGTGGATCGGCGCTGTCGCAGCGGACAAGGAAGACGGCGGGCTGTTCAATCGCGTTGCGGGAGTCGATTCGCGCATCGTGTTCGGCAAGCTGTATTACGTGCAGTTTCAGGGGACCGGCAGCCTGACGCGTGGGTCGGGCGTTGCCGAGAAAGTGCGTCCGCTGTATCAGCTGATCGTCGACCGTACCGGACGCGCCCTCGGTGCACAGTTCGGCACGGTTGGAATTCATCCCGAGTTCACTGCTGCATCAGGTTTCTTGTCGCGCACGGCGATCTTTCAGACGTACGGCACGGGACGCTACACGCATTTTGGCAAGCCGGGCGCGCTTCTCGAGAGTGTGAGCTCCGCGACACGCATCGACTATTTGTGGGATTACACGAACTTCTTCGCGGGCAACAGTCCGGACGAAGTGAAGTATCACTTCAACCTCAACTTCGCGTTCAAGGGCGGCTGGCGCTTCGGTCCGTTCCTGTTCGCAGAAGATTTCTATTTCCCGCCGTCGGCGTACTCGAACTATCGCATCGAGCAGCCGAACGGCTCTCGCAAGGATACTGTCGCCTTTACTGCGGGCAACCAGACGCTACGCAATTACGACGTCGGGTTTGGGCTCAGCACGCCCCACTACACGCGCTGGGACGCAAGCGCAAACGTGCTGTGGGGATCGGATGACAATTTCTACGAATGGTCACGCGCAGGCATCTGGTTGACGACGTTCGTCGTGAGCGGGCGGCCGACGGACAGAATTCGCCTGGAGGGTCGCTACGTCCGGCAGTACTACACGCGCTGGAGCGATGGCTCGAAGGTCGGCACACGCGACATTCCGCGCATCAAGATGGAATATCAGCTGTCGCGGCCGATCTTCCTGAGATTCGTGGGTCAGTACGATGCTGCCTGGCAGGACACACTGCGGGATGACGGGCGGACCAACAATCCGATCCTGATTCTGAACACGGCATCGGGCAAATACCAGCGGGCGTTGCTGAAGAAGTCGAACAATTTTCGTGGCGATGTGCTCTTCTCGTATCAGCCGAATCCCGGCACCGTGTTCTTTGCCGGATATGGCAGCACGCTCACGGAAGCAACCGCGTTCCGTTTCCGCGACTTCGATCGCTCGACGGACGGTTTCTTCATGAAGATCAGTTATCTCTTCCGGCTTTGAGCTACTTCTGCTTGATGAATGCGTAGAGGCCGGTATGCGCTGCGCCACTGCTCAGTGTATCCGGCACAGAGATGAGGATCGAATCGCCGTGGAAGCGGCCTGTTAGCGTGTAGATGCCGCCGGATCCATCGCCGAAGGCAAGTACTCCGCCGGCGCTTGCCTTCCACACGACCGATACACGGCCGGCATACGCGTCAGTCTGCACGCCAGTGGGATCCTGCTCGGTATAATTCACCGTGATGTCCATCAGCGTAAACGCGATGACGAGCGTGCCGCTCACAACCATAGTGCTCCCGTAGTCGGCAGTCTCATACAGGGCGGGCACTGCCTTCCCGTCATACGACGCCAGCGCATACGTTCCGCTACCCGGCGCTTCAGCCCCTCCGGGCGCGGTCGGGTCGGAGCAGGCCGATAGCAACAAACCCAGCACAAGGACCAGGCCACTGAGACTGCGCTCGAGCGTTTTCATCCGATCAGACCATCCCCGAAGTGTTGTTTTCAAGTAAGCCCGACGCTGCACACCTACAGGACACCCGGCGGGCCCCGCCCCCTGACGTTCCTCCCACAACAGTTGGCAACCCGACCTCCACTGCATCATTTTTGCGGCTCGCACTCACGCAAGATTCGGAGTCAACCATGCGCCCCCGTTTTACAGCAGTCCTGGTCGTTTGCGCAATCACTTCCCTTTCCGGCACTTCGCTCGTCGCGCAACGCGGCACGAGTCCGGAAACGCAGCCACTGATCAGTCCGACCGACCTCCGCACCCGGCTCTTCATCATAGCAGACGATTCCATGCTGGGTCGTGAGCCCGGCGGAACGGGTGACTTCAAGACCGCAGGCTACGTCGCAAACGAATTCAGGCGGCTCGGACTCAAACCCGCAGGCGAAAACGGCACGTACTACCAGATTGTCCCATTCGTGCGCGTTGAAACCGATCCCGGATCGCGCATCAATGCAGGCGATATAACACTGACACCTGGGCGCGACCTTGTGTTGATGCCGCCCGCGATCAACAGCGTCAGAATCGACAATGCGCCGTCGATCTACATGGGTGCGGCGAACGATACCACGCAGGTCATCTCACCGGCCGATGCCGCAGGCAAAGTGCTCGTCTTCGATGGCGCACACGCGCCCGATGGCTCGCGGTCCACACGCGGTCTTCCTGGATCAGTGCGCGGTGCGCGCTACGCGCAGGCAGCACTGATCGTCGTTGCGGTCATGGATCTGCTCGCGCCTGAGCAGCGCGCGCGCATAATCGGTGGGCGGCTCACTGTGGACACGTCGCGCGTGCCTGGTCTCACGCCGCTTGTCTTCGTGACGCCGGCTGCGGCACGTGCAATTGTTGGAGGTGACTTGAGCAGTGTCGCGCGTGGAACGCGGGGCAAAGCCATCAGCGCACGCCTGGGCTTCGTGAACACGCCTGTCGAGCATCTCGCGCGCAACGTCGTGGCCGTTCTGCCCGGAAGCGATGCGAAGCTTAAGGGCGAATACGTGGCGCTCAGCGCGCACAACGATCACGTAGGGTTCGACCGCGCGCCCGTCGATCACGATTCGCTGCGTGCGTTCAACCAGGTTGTGCGGCCGATGGGCGCAGACAGCCCGTTACGCCCTGCAACACCGGCAGAAATGATTCGCATCAAGGCGCTCACCGACAGTTTGCACGCTGCGCACGGAGCGCGGCGCGATTCAATCCGGAACGGTGCCGACGATGATGGCTCCGGAACGGTTTCGATTCTCGAGATTGCCGAACGACTTGCAGCCACGCCGACGCACCCGCGCCGGTCGATTCTTTTTGTTTCGCATACGGGTGAGGAGAGTGGTCTGGTGGGGTCCGCGTGGTATACCGACCATCCGACGGTGCCGATTGATTCAATTGTCGCCGAGATCGACCAGGACATGGTGGGACGCGGAACCGAGAAGGATTTGCCCGAGGGTGGTCCGGGCTACCTGGAAGTGGTCGGCGCCAAGCGGCTGTCACGTCAATTTGGCGAGGCACTCGAGGCAGCGAATGCCGCGCAGCCGCGCCCGTTCACGTTCAACTACGAGTTCGATCAGCCCGGCCATCCGCTGCAGTACTACTGTCGTGCGGACCACTACAATTACGCGCGCTACAGCATACCGGCCGTCGCGTTTTCACGCGGCGAGCATCTCGACTATCACCAGATCACGGACGAAGCGCAGTACATCGACTACGACGACCTGGCGCGCGTGGCGAACATGGTGCTGGATGCGGCACTTCGCATCGCGAACGGAGACGAACGTCCGAAGCTCGACGCACCAAAGAAAGACCCGCACGCGCGTTGCGTTCAGTGACGCTCGCTGCGGAACGCTAGATACACGGACCAGGCACGCGTCCCGCGGGTGTATCCGTAACCAGACATACTCTCGCGCCCGCCGGCCCGAACGCGATCTCGAAGTTTGCCGATGCGCGGGTTTCGGGAACCGTCTCGTGACCGTTCAGCACCACGGCCGGCGTGACGACGCGTGACAGCGAGTAGTTGCCCTTGAAGTTGTAGTTCGCGTCGCTCGAATCGTAGCCCAGGTCGACGTGCCCGAAATTCAGCGTGAAATCGCTGAGCCCGCGCCCGAGGTTCAGGTCACCGCTCATACTCGCTGAAACCACACCACTCTCGCTCACCGACAATACCGCCTTGAGGCTCGCGCCGAGAAAGTCGGCGCTGCCCGCGGCGTCGAACGAAATCTTACCGTTCGAACGTTGCAGGCGGACGTGGTCGTCACTCGTTGCCCATGACTGAAAGGCGATGCCCGCGAACGTGATGCCGTCGGTGAAATCGATTGCGAATGTGCCGCTGCTGTCGATCGTGAAGGACGGCAATCTGAGATCTGCAGCCGGCCAGTGTGCGATCGCGACGCCGGGACCGACGCGAATCTTCCCGGCTGCAATGCTCGCACTGATGACCCATGGGTTGAGCGCGTTGACGCTCACCGAGCTTGGAGTGCTGCCTGGATCGAGCTCGAATGCACCCAGCAACAGCTTGTCCGCGCCCCATTGGATTGTAAGCGACCCGTTCGTGTCGATGGCGACGTCAGCGTGCGCGTGAGCGCCGAACAGGCTTGCATCGATGTGCGCGCCGAGCTCGAGGTTGTTGCCCGCGCCGCGCCTCAGAGTGAACGAACCAACGGGCACGGTAACGCTCGCAATGCCTGCAATCGCGCCCAGTGCGAGAGGTGTCGGGAGTGTAAACATGGCGCCAACCGCTGTAGAGCTGAATTGCAGCGTCAGATGGAACGTGCGGCCAAGCAGCACAATATCGCCGGTAAACGATGCGCTATTGGCCGCGGTGTTCAGAACCCAATCGCCGGTGCGAAGCTCGAACAGTCCGGGTACGACGATGAGCTGTGTTGTCTTGAACCGGGCGCCAGTGCTGTCCATGTGCAGATCCAGCGCGGGGCCGGTCAGTGAGAACACATCGAACAGCGTGATGGCCGGCGCTGCTGCGCGCAACGAAACGGTATTGCTCGCCGTTGAATATTCCAGCCGGTATGCGCTGGCCGAAATCATTGCGATGTGAGGAACGCCAAGCTCCGGAATCGTGACGTCTGCAACTGCGCCCGCTGCGGAGAACTCCACATTGGGCGCCGGCAGTGTCGGCCTGCCCGGAAGTGCGGACACCGTCAGCGTGGCATTCCGCAGGCGCGCGTATGGCCCCGTTCCGCCTGATTGTGGCGGCGTATTGCCGAGCTGCAGGGTGCCCCCCGTCGCGCTCAGCACGTTGGCGATTTTGATGAATGGCTCGCCCGGATCCGGATTGGCCTCTGCATGAAACTCCCCGCTCGATGCGACCGTCACGTTGCTGAACTTCACGCTGGTCTCGAGCGGTGTGTCCCGTAACAGAACCACTTTTGGCGTGCGAAGCTCGACGCGTGCATTGCCACCTTCGTGCGCAACGCGGATACTGCGCGCACCGATCTGAAGCAGGCTGCCAACATCGAATACGCGATTCGTCGTCGTAACGGAGAAATCACCGTTGCCGTTCATGACGAACTTCCGAAGTCGCAGCGATCGAGTAGTAACGCCTTCCATGCGGAGACGCGCACCAGAAATCGTGAAACCGTACTGCGAGAGCACGACGTGGATGTCGCTGTCCGGCTCATCCCGCTTTGCACTGTCCGGCACATCGCCGTGGAGTCGGAAGGCTGCAAAGCGAAGTGGCTTGAGCCACGCATCAAGCTTGATTGTGCCTGTACTCGACGCGCGCAGCTCGAATCCACCGGCGATGTAGACATCCGGGAAGACGGACGGTAGTACCTTCACGGCCGCGCCCGCTGCAGCGGTGAGCGTGATTTCCGTCTTTGTGGCCGTGCTACTCACGATGTGCGCAGTGATGTCTGTCGACGGGACGATCAGCAACGGCGGGTCGGTCGGGTCGTACGGACTCTGGACCTGGAGCTCCGTCTCGAGCGAAAGACTCGCATCGATGGAGCCATCGCTCGACACCGTGAACGAATCGGACGGCGTTGCGCCATGCACCTTCAACACGCACGTGCCCGCGACGGGCGGGAGCTCCAGGCGAGCAGGATCGATCTCGAGGTTTGCAACGAGGCCATTTGCGGTTTGCGTGACGCGGACAGTCGCACCAATTGTCGTTGCACCCGCGGTGAGCGGCTTGATGTGGAAGCGCCCGAGCTGCAGAGGCGAGATCTCCGCGCGGATCACGAGCACTGGCTCGCCGGCAGCGGGTTTCGTGTCGAGTGTTGCGCGCGCACGCTTGAGCACAATGTCCGACGAGCGGAATGGCAGGCGAAGCTGGTTCAGCTCGACCATGCCGCGCAGGCGCGGCTGCAAATCGCCGGGCTGGGGGACCGACAGCACGTACTGCGATTGCGGCAGTTGCACGCTCACGCTTTTCGTGCCGAACTTGAATGCCAAGTTGAAACCTGCATTCAGCACCAGCCCGCCCTCGCGTTTCGCCTTTGCGACGGGCCCGTCGCCTATCGCTGATACATCGTAACGCGGCGTATAGGCGGAAATGCTGGCGTTTGCATGCACACTGCCATCGAAGAACGATGCAACAGCGCTGGAGCTCAGAGAGAACGACGCTTCCAGCGATGCGCGCGGCAGGTCGTGCTCGAGCGTTTCGACCACGTGTTGCGCGATGGCCGCGGCAGTGCGTGCAGCCTTGTCTTGAGCGGTTGCTGCACCAGCTTCGGCGTCATTAACTG
>JBBQYT010000002.1:0-19479 GCA_038208385.1 Longimicrobiales bacterium
GCGCACGCTCGGCATCGGCATCCGCTTCATGAGCGAGCTGCGCCCAATTGTCGATTCGCTCAGCGCGCAGGGATTGCCCGTCTGGAACGTGCCCGACGTCGCGTCGCGCGATTTTTTGAAAACGGACTCGCTCTCGCGCGGCAGTCACTTCACAGGCCTGCTGCGCGCCGCGCAGCCGGCAATCGTCATCAAGGATGCGCAGGTTGTCCTCGACTCACTGCGCGTACCGAAGAGCGCAGCGGAGATTGCGCTGATCAGAAAAGCGGCCGCGATCACGATGCAGGGACAAGCCGCAGCGATCCGCGCAATTGCGCCCGGCAAGAGCGAGGGCATCGTCCAGGCAACGGCCGAGAATTCGTTTCGCCTGCACGGCGCGGATGGTCCATCGTATGGATCGATCGTCGGGTCGGGTCCGAACTCCACGAGCTATCATTACCGCGCGAACAATCGCACGATGAAGGCCGGCGAAGTGGTCGTCATGGACATGGGCGCGCTGTACGATGCGTACGCTGCCGATGTGACGCGCACAGCGCCTGTCAGTGGCAGGTTCACGCCCGACCAGCGCCGCATCTACCAGGTTGTACGCGACGCGCAGGCGGCTGCACAGGCACTGGCTCGGCCGGGCGCACGCGTCGCTGAAGGCGATTCAGCAGTTCGTCATGTCGAAGCCGAAGCGCTCGCGAAGATCGGCCTGATTGAATCACCGGATGCGATGTTCGATCCGCCATGGACAAAAGACTGCTCGAAGAAGCCACTCTCGTGTCGCCAGGTATTCCTGTACATGGCGCACGGCCTCGGACACGGCATCGGTCCCGAAGTGCACGACGCCGGCGGTTACTCCTATTCGCCAACCGGTCGCTTCCAGGTGGGCGAAGTATTAACGATCGAGCCTGGCGTTTACATCAGCACGAAGCTGCTCGACATGCTGCCCGACACGCCGAAGAATCGCGAGTTCATCGCACGCGTGCGTCCTGTCGTCGAGCGCTACAACAACATAGGGATCCGGATTGAAGACAATTTTATCATCACGCCGACAGGCGTCGAATGGATTACGCCGGGTTTTCGTGAAGCGAGCGAGATTGAAGCACTGATGCAGCACGGGAAGAAATAACTGCAGGAATTATTTGGCGAGGAATTGCTGGACGACGACGGTGACGCCGTTGATGACGAACTGCACACCGATCACGGTCACGAGCAGCCCCATGATGCGGGTCAGCACGTTCAGCCCTGTTTGACCGACTCTCCTGACGACGAGCGGGGCGAGCGCCAGCAGCAGCCATGACGAGAGTGCAGTCGCAGTGATCGCGATGTACACCGCCACGGTCTTTGGCAACGAGTTCGCATCCGCCAGCAATGCAATCACCGTCGTAATGGCGCCCGGTCCCGCAATCGTCGGCAGGCCGAGCGGAGTGATGGCAATGTCATCCTTGAGAGCGCCTTCGGTTTCTTCTGCTTCGGTCATTTTCACGCCCGACCGCCGTGCCTGCAGCATGTCCCAGCCAATGCCGAAGAAGATGATGCCTCCGGCGATCTGAAACGCGTGCGTGGTGATCCCGAAGAAGCGCAGGATGTAGTTCCCGAACATTGCGAAGACGACCATGACCAGAAACGCAGTCGTGATCGCGCGGCGCAGCGTACGCGCGCGCAGCTCGGGCGAGTAGCGGACCGTCATGGCCAGGAACATCGGCACCGCGCTGAGCGGATTGACGATGGCCAGCAGGGACGTGAACGAGAGCAGGAAGAACGAAAATGCGCTATGCATGTGGCCAGCAAGATCGGTATTCATTGCGTCGGCCGCTACCCCTCATAATCTTGTCCGGCTGGGAGTCCAATACTTTCCCGGTCTGTTGTCGCTAATGGAGGCGCAATGAAACGTATCGGGTGGATGATGCTCTGGGCGGGCATAGCGCTCCTCGGCGCCGCATCCTTCGCTATCATCGGTCTCCGCAGAGGCGAAACGATTAACGCGGCCTGGATCCTCACGGCCGCCGTCTGCACCTACGCCATCGCCTACCGGTTTTACTCGAAGTTTCTGGCCAACCACGTCTTCGGTCTCGATGACTCCCGCGCTACGCCCGCGGAAAGACTGAACAACGGGCGCGACTTTGTGCCCACCAACAAGTGGGTGTTGTTTGGGCACCATTTCGCCGCAATTGCCGGCGCGGGTCCCCTCGTCGGCCCCGTACTCGCCGCGCAGTTCGGCTACCTGCCTGGCACCCTCTGGCTCATCATCGGCGTCGTCCTCGCTGGCGCAGTGCAGGACTTCATCATCCTGTTCGCGTCGATGCGACGCGACGGCAAGTCGCTCGGCCAGATGGCTCGCGAAGAGATCAACACGATGGCGGGCTTCACGGCGATGATCGCGATTCTGTTCATCATGATCGTGCTGCTCGCGGTGCTCGGCCTCATCATCGTGAATGCGCTGAAGTCGAGTCCGTGGGGCCTTTTCACGATCGCATGCACGATCCCGATCGCAGTGCTGATGGGCTGGTGGATGCACTCGTTCCGCCCGGGCAAAATCCTCGAGGCATCGATCATCGGCATTGTGCTCGTGATCTTCGCTGTCTTTGCGGGCGGATGGGTCGCTGCATCGCCCGTGTGGGCCCACTGGTTCACGGCATCGGGCACGACGCTCACCTGGCTTCTCATCGCGTATGGCTTCGCTGCCGCCGCCCTCCCGGTGTGGGTCCTGCTCCTGCCGCGCGACTACCTCTCGACCTTCCTCAAGGTCGGCATCATCCTCGCCCTCGCGATCGGGATCATGATCGTGCTGCCCGTGCTGCAAATGCCAGCGCTTACCCAGTTTGGCGGCGGCACGGGACCCGTGTTCGCCGGCAAGATCTTCCCGTTTGCGTTCATTACGATTGCATGCGGTGCAATCAGCGGCTTCCATGCGCTCATCTCGTCGGGCACGACGCCCAAAATGCTCGCGCGTGAAAGCGATGCGCGCTTCATCGGATACGGCGGCATGCTGATGGAGTCATTCGTCGGCGTGATGGCGATGATTGCAGCTTCGATTCTGCAGCCGGGTGTCTACTTTGCGATCAACGCCCCTGCGGGCATTGTGGGCAATACACTCTCGAGCGCTACGAAGACGATTGCAGCGTGGGGCTTCGCCGTCACACCGGAAGACATGCAATTGCTCGCATCACAGATCGGTGAGACGACGCTGCTCGCGCGCACAGGAGGCGCGCCCACACTCGCCGTCGGCATGGCGCACATCTTCTCGGGCATAATGGGCGGTCCCACGATGCTCGCGCTGTGGTATCACTTCGCCATCATGTTTGAAGCGCTGTTCATCCTGACGACGATCGATGCAGGCACGCGCGTCGGTCGCTTCATGCTGCAGGAGCTCGCTGGACACTTCTGGAAGCCCGCCGGCAACCTGGCGTGGTACCCGAGCATCATCGCCTCGAGCGCACTCGTCGTCGCTGGCTGGGGTTACTTCCTCTACCAGGGCGTTGTCGATCCGCTCGGCGGCATCAACTCTCTGTGGCCGCTGTTCGGCATTGCGAATCAATTGCTCGCTGCCGTCGCGCTCTGCGTCGGCACGACGGTATTGATCAAGATGAACAAGGCACGCTTCGCGTGGGTGACGCTCACACCGCTCGCGTGGCTCATCGCAGTGACGATGACCGCAGGCTGGGAGAAGGTCTTCTCGCCCGAATTGCGCCTCGGGTTCCTCGCGCACGCAGCATCCGTCGCTGCCGCACTCGATGCCGGCCAGCTGCCAAAGGGTGTTGCAACTGTCGAAGCCGCACGTCGCCTGATCTTCAACGATCACCTCGACGCCGTCGTCGCGCTCGTGTTCATGGCCGTCACGCTGCTCGTGCTGCTCACATCGATTCGCGAATGGATGCTCCTCGTCGCGAAGCGCAAACCCGCCGTACTGCACGAAAGCCCGTTCGTGCAAACAGCGTTTGCCGGCGATTGACTGCAGCGATTAGGGATTAGGGATTAGGGATTAGGGATTAGTAAACGGACAAAAACAACGCCCGCTCGGAAGTTTCCGGCGGGCGTTTGTCGTTCGCTAATCCCTAATCCCTAATCGCTGCAGTTACTCTCCAATCGGCGGCCCCGGCGGATCCGGCAGCCACGGAATGCTGTCGCGAATGCGCGAGAATGCTTCGACAACAGCCGGATCGAAGTGCGTGCCGTTCTTCTTGTGAATTTCAGCGACGACATCTTCGACTGGCCAGGCGCCCCGGTACGGACGTGCATGCGTCAGCGCGTCGTACACATCGGCGACCGCGCAGATGCGTGCGGCCATCGGAATCTCGGTGTTCTCGAGGCCCGCGTAGCCGCCGCCGTTCCACCACTCGTGATGGTAGAGCGCAATCTCTTCGGCGAGCTGCAGCAGCTTCGAGCGGCTGCCGGACAGAATTCCCGCGCCGATGACAGTGTGCGCCTTCATCTCGTCGAACTCGTCAGCCGTCAGCTTGCCGGGCTTCAGTAGAATCGCATCGGACACGCCGATCTTGCCCACGTCGTGCAGCGGCGCCGCCCGGCGAATCATCTCGGATTCTTCGTACGACATGCCGAGTGCTTCGGCGAGGAGCGCAGACATGTCGCCGACGCGCTGTGCGTGCTGGCCCGTGTCGTAGTCACGATACTCGGCGGCGCGCGCGAGGCGCTCCATCATCTCGAGCTGTGCATCCTCGAGGTCACGCGTACGGTCGCGCACCTTCTCTTCGAGGATGACGTTCTGGTTCTGCAGCTGAATGTGGAGCTGGCGCGTCTCGAGAAGATTCTGGATGCGCAGCAAAATCTCCGTCGCATCCAGCGGCTTCGTGAGGAAATCCTTGGCGCCGCTCGACAATGCGCGCTGCTTCGCAGCACTCGTGATGTCGGCTGTCAGGACGAGGATCGGAAGGTACGCGCCCTCGGGGATGCGCGGACGGAGCTGCTCCATGACCGCAAAGCCATCGAGATGCGGCATGTGCAAATCGAGCAACACGAGGTCCGGGCGAAACTCCGTGAACATCGGGAGCACTCGCCTCGGATCCGTCGTGCTGCGCAGATTGTTGAAGCCCGCCCGCTGAAGGATGCGTTCGAGCAGAAGGACGTTCGCTCCTTCGTCATCGACGATGAGGATACGCCCTTCATTGAGATCAGGTACTGCCAACTATACCTCTAGGCCTTTGAGGGTCTCGTCGACCAGTTCGAGGAACTGTCGAATATCGAGAGGCTTGGTAAGGTAAGCGCGGGCCCCCTGAGTCATCAAGCGCTGAATCTGGCCGGGGGTCGCATCCGCACTGATCACGACCACCGGAATGTTGCGGAGCTTCGGATTCTCGTGCAGCTGTTCGAGCACTTCGCTGCCGTGCATATCGGGCAAATTCAGGTCGAGCAGGATCAGGTCCGGCACGTGCTGCGCTGCCAGCTCCAGCCCGATATGTCCCTGCATCGCCGCAAGCAGACCAATCCCCGGGCGATACGAAAGCACCCGCTGGATCAGCTTGAAGTTCGAGATGTTGTCTTCGATATAGAGAATGATGCGCTGCTTCGCAGGCACTTCCTCCGGCTTCTCCTCCTCGGACAACGCATCCGAGATGCGCTCAAAACGCTCGACTGGTCCTTCCGCGACCGCGAAATCAACAAAGAACGTACTGCCGATACCCACCTTCGTGTCGACGCCGATCTTCCCGCCCATCGCCTCCACGAGACGCTTCGACAGGGCAAGACCAAGACCGGTGCCTTCGATCCCGCTCTCTTCCGCACCGAGACGCTCGAACGGGATGAACATGTGAGGCAGTCGATCCGCCGGGATACCTGAGCCCGTATCCGACACGCGGATGCGCATGACACCCGGCTGCGGCTCGCTGCACGCCATTTCGAGCGACCCCGCGTCGCGATTGTACTTCACCGCGTTCGACAGGAAGTTGAGCAATACCTGCTTCAAGCGCTGCCTGTCGGCGATCACGTACTTGCCACACGCATCCAGCGATGAACCCGGTCCCATCGTGATCTTCCGCTGAGACGCCAGCGGCCGAATCAGCTCCCACGTCTCCTTCATCAATTCATCGACCTTCACAGGCTCGGGCGACATCGACAGGCGTCCTGCCTCTATGCGCGCGATGTCCAGCACCTCGTTGATCAACGTAAGCAAATGCCGTCCGGCTTTCAGGATCTGCTCGACGCTCTCCTTCTGCTCCCCTTCGAGCGGATCCATCTCGAGCAGCTGGCCAAAGCCCAGAATCGCATTCAACGGCGTCCGCAGCTCGTGGCTCATGCGCGACAGGAACTCGCTCTTCGCACCGTTCGCGCGCTCCGCTGCATCCTTCGCGTCCCTCAGCGCCGCTTCGACCTGCTTCCGCTCCGTGATGTCGCGTACGATCCCCGTAAAGCTGTGACGCCCATCCTTGCTGTATTCGCCAAACGAAATCTCCAGCGGTATCTCGCCGCCACCCTTGTGACGACCCGAGAACTCGCCCCGCTGCCAGCGATCCCGCATCGCCGCAATCGAACCCTTGCCGTTCGCTCCTACAGCGCCCGCCGGACTTCCTGACGATCCATTCTTGTCCGGAACCAGCACAGCGAAATCCTGACCCAGCATCTCCGCAATCGGGTAGCCGAAAATGACCTCGGCCGCCGGGTTCGCGAACACGATCCGGCTCTCTTCATCTACTGTGAAAATCGCTTCCGACGCACTCTCCGCGACGATGCGATAACGCTCTTCGCTCTCACGACGCGCTTCCTCCACCTCTTTGCGCGCCTCCAGCTCCTTCTTCATCTGCTCGCCGACGTCCCGCAATCCCCCGAGGATCGCACCCAGCACGAGAACCAGCACTGCGATCTGAAGCGATCCCGGACGAGTCATCACCTGCCACGCATCCTCGCCCGCGATTTTCAGCAGCAGCGCATTCAGCGGGAAGCTCAACAGACCAACCAGCAGGCCCGGCCAGAACCCGAGCAGGTACCCGATCGCCACTACGAGCGCCAGTGCCAGCTGGAGCACGTCCGTACCCGCCAGGCGATATAGCGGAATAAAGACACCGATATACGCAATTATGATCGCGATTGACGCAATCACTCGGGCGCCGTCGGACTGCGGACCCAGACGGGTCACGATTCGCGCGCTGTTTCGGACTAGAATCGGCGTGTTCTCCATTTCCCTGAACCAACCAATCCCTTTGGCTGGTCGCATTACACAAAGTTCAACCCCTGCCACCCCGGCTTCCGTGGCCTTCCGCGCGCACTTGTACACGCGCGACCAAAGCCGGCTGCCGAACTGGCCTTCTTTGCCGAGTTACATAGTTTCCAATCTGTCCGGGGGAACACCATAACGCTAAAGCCTTACAGGTTTGAATGCAAGCCTGTACGGCCCAAAACTGCACCGGATCGGGCACCTGTTTGAGCTCGATTCTTCAGCCCGCACTATTATGGAGCAATCCCCTCCAGCTAGTTGACGACTACCCTCACTACTGCAACCTTTTCACGGCCGATAACTCGCGCATAACCGCTCCCCGGAGAAGCAGATGTCCCCACACCCACGCCGGTTTTTTCAGATCCTCGCCCTGGCATTCGTGATTTTGCCGGCGGCTCTTGCCGGCCAGGGTCGAAAGGCCAGCGCGAAAAACCTTCCATGCGACAACGCCGGCTCCGGCATCACGCTTCCGTCCGGCTTCTGCGCTGTCATCGTGGCTGACCACATCGGACCGGCGCGCCAGCTTGTCGTAGCTCCGAATGGCGATGTCTTTGTGGCGATCGCCAACTCGCGGGCGAAGAAGGGCGGTGTAATGGCGCTTCGCGATACGACTGGCGACGGCACGGCGGATGTGCAGGTCCAATTCGGCGGGAATGGCGGGAACGGCATCGCGCTTGTGGGACAGTCGTTGTACTTCGCTCCGAATGATGCGGTGCTGCGCTACACCCTGCCGTCGGGCGCGCTGCAGCCGACGGGCGGTCCCGATACGGTCGTAACGGGTTTGCCGGACCAGGGGGGTCACACCGCGAAGTCGATCGCGCTGAACAAGAGCGGAGACCTGTTCGTGAACATTGGCTCGCGTACGAATGCATGTCAGCAGGAGGACCGCACGCCCGGGTCACCTGGCGTCAGCCCGTGTGGGGAGCGTGACACGCGCGCGGGGATCTGGCAGTTCTATGCGAGCCGGCTCTTGCAGGGACCGGGCGCCGGGCAGCATTACGCCACGGGACTTCGCAACGTCGTGGCGCTGACCGTGGATCCGGCCACGAACAATGTGTATGGCCTTCAGCACGGCCGCGATCAGCTGTTCGACAACTGGCCGAAGCTGTTCACTCAGGAATACAGCGCCGAGAATCCGGGCGAGGAGTTCGTCCAGATCAAGTCTGGAGATGACTACGGCTGGCCGTATTGTTTCTATGCGACGGATCAGAAGCGACTGGTGCTCGCGCCGGAATACGGCGGTGATGGAAAGAAGATCGAGCTTTGCGCGCAAAAGAAAACGCCCGTCGCAGTATTCCCGGGTCACTGGGCTCCCGACGGCGTCGTGATCTACCGGGGGTCGCAGTTCCCTGCGAAGTATCGCGGCGGCGCGTTCATAGCATTTCACGGATCGTGGAATCGGGCTCCGCTTCCGCAGGCGGGTTACAACGTCACGTTTTTGCCGCTGGGCGGCGATGGTGGGCCGGTGCCGGAAACATTTGCGGACGGATTCGCCGGCGCGACGCCGCAGCCTGGAACTGCACCGCATCGTCCAACCGGCATTACAACGGGTCCGGATGGGTCGCTCTATGTTTCCGACGATGCAGGGGGCAGAATCTGGCGGATTTTCTATCGCGGACAGTAGCGCGCGCGGCGGAAAACGAAGCGGATTTCGCGGTTGACAACTGTGGGTAGGTCTGCCACTTTACAGGCTTGTCCCTGAATAATTTTCGAAGCAATCCATCGGAGAGAAACCCTCCATGTTCGGCACGCTGAAAGGCCGAATCCTCATCATCCTTCTGGTCCTCGCCGGGTCCTTCTTTGCCCTGTATCAAAACAAAGGCATAAAGATGGGTTTGGATTTGCAGGGCGGGATGCACCTCGCACTCGAGGTGGAGGATAAAGCCGGCACATTCACACCGAAAATGAAAGCCGAATATACGGATCGTGCGTTGCAGATCATTCGCAACCGCATCGACCAGTTCGGCGTTGAAGAGCCGCTCGTCCAGAAGATCGGCGACGACCGCATCATCGTCGAGCTTGCCGGCATCAAGGATGGTCAGCGCGCAAAGAACATCATTCAGGAATCTGCGTTCCTGACGTTCAATCTCGTGCAGAACGGCCGCGACTTCGTTGGCGTGATGCCGCGCATCGATCGCGCTGTGACTCTCGTTTTGCCGGCCACGGCGGCTCCGAAGCCTGGCGCTGCCGCACCCGCGAAGCCAAAAGAAAACGTTCGTGACCTCCTGTTCCAGAAGGACACGAGCAAGGTAAAGAAGACCGCTGGTGATACGACGGCCGATGCTGCTCTCGCGGCAGTCGATTCGACGAACGGTGCAAAACCATTCAGCAGTCTGATCAACGAAGGCACCAGTTCGGGCGAGTTCATGGTGGCGGACGCCGACGTAGAGACCGTCAAGAAGTACCTCGCGCTTCCGGAGGTCCAGCGCGTGCTGCCGCGCAATACCGTCCTGCGCTGGGGCGCGAAGTCCGAGGCGCGTGGTGCGAGTCTCTACAAGGCTCTCTATACGCTCGACGATCGTCCCTTCATCACGGGCGAGTCACTCGAAGACGCGCAGGCCGGCCGCGATCCGCAGCTCGGCTTCACTGTCGTAACCTTCCAGATGAATCGTCGCGGTGGGCGGGTCTTCGAGCGTGTTACCGGACAGCACGTCGGCGATAACATCGCCATCGTGCTCGATGACCAGGTGTACAGCGCTCCCGTGGTCAAGGGACAGATCGGCGCGCGTGGCGAGATCGAGATGGGCCAGTCACCGATGACGGAAGCGCGCGACCTCGCACTGGTGCTGCGCGCGGGTGCGCTGCCTGCGCCGCTCCGAATCATTGAAGAGCGCACAATCGGACCGTCGCTTGGCGCGGACTCGATCGGCCAGGGCCAGCTCGCGCTCATCGTCGCCGTGATCCTCGTGATCGGCATCATGCTCGGCTACTACCGCTTCGCCGGCTTTCTCGCAGTCTGCGCCCTGATAGGCTACGTCATTCTCGTGCTTGGTGGGCTCGCCGCGTTCCGTGCGACGCTGACTGCGCCGGGAATCGCGGGCTTCATTCTGTCCCTCGGTATGGGTCTCGATGGCAACATCCTGATCTTCGAGCGCATCCGCGAAGAGATGCAGCACGGCCGAACCGTGCGCGCTGCCGTCGACGCGGGCTTCCAGCACGCAATGTCGGCGATCATCGATACGCACCTGACGACGCTCATTACAGCGTTGATTCTGTACTACGTGGGTACCGGCCCCGTCCGCGGTTTCGCGGTCACACTGTCGGTTGGTATCCTTGCTTCCTTCTTCTCATCGGTGTTCGTCACGCGCACGCTGTTGCTCCTGTGGCTGGAGCGGCGTAGCACGACGGCACCGTTGAGTATCTGACGCGGCGGAGTTATGAGACTTTTCGGACACGCACACTACGATTTCATTCACACGCGCCGCGTTGCGTACATTGGCAGCGTTGCAGCCCTCGCGGTCGGACTTCTCTTCGCCATCGTCTGGCACGTCAGGAATGGCTCGTGGCTGAACTACGGCGTTGACTTCACGGGCGGTACGCTCGTGCAGGTGAGCTTCAATCAGCCCACTGATGAAGCAAAGCTCCGAGAAATCGTTCAGCCCGTCATTCCGGGCACCGATATCAGCCGTTTCGGCGCATCAAACGAGTTCCTCCTCCGTGCACCGCAGTTCAATGCGGACGGCGCCGGCGTGACCAGCACCTTGCAGACGCTGCTCACGCGGCACTTCGGCGCTAGCGCATTCACGGTCGTGCGGACCGAGGCCGTCGGCCCCAAGGTCGGCAACGAGCTGCAGAGCAGAGCACTCCTCGCGGTGCTCGTGTCGTTCCTGGCTACGCTGATGTACATCGCGTTCCGCTTCGAGTGGCGCTTTGGACTCGCCGCGCTGATTGCAACGTTCCACGACACCCTGCTCACGATCTTCTTCATCTCGGCATTCCAGCTCGACGTGTCACTTCCGACGGTTGCCGCTGTGCTGACGATCGTCGGTTACTCGCTGAACGATACGGTCATCATCTTCGACCGCATTCGTGAGAACCTGAAATCGAGCCGCAAAAAGGAAGCATACGAGAGCATCCTGAACCGCTCGATCAACGAGACGCTGCCGCGCACAGTTCTGACCGTAAGCACCACACTCGCAACGTTGTACTCGCTGTTCTTCCTCGGCGGCGAGACGCTACGCGAGTTTGCGGAAATCATGATCATCGGCGTGATGGTAGGCACGTACTCGTCGATCTTTGTCGCTTCGCCAGTGCTTTTCGAGATCTACAAGAAGTACGGCGAAAAGTTGCCCGAAAGAAAGGCAGCGCCCTCAGGAGCCCGCGCCAGCGCAAGCGTCTAACGCGCCGGGCTTCGATCTGGTTTTCGACGGCCGCGTCCTCCTTCAGGGCCGCGGCCGTTTTAGTTGTTGTCGGATGTTCACTAATCGCTAATCGCTAATCGCTAATCGCTAATCGCTAATCGCTAATCGCTAATCGCTAATCGCTGATGTACTTCGATTCCCACTGCCATTTAACAGACCAGCGTTTCGTAGACGATGTTCCAGGCGTCGTCACGCGCGCCCGCGCTGCCGGCGTGAGCAGCATGGTGACGATTGCGTCGAACATTCCCGATGCGCACAGAGCCGTCGTCATTGCGAACGAATACGACGGCGTCTGGTGCAGCGTGGGCGTCCACCCGCACGAGGCCGCGTCAGGCACCGCCACACTCGCGGATGAGCTCCGCGCGCTGGCCTCGGACAAGCGCGTTGTCGCCATAGGCGAAACCGGCCTGGACTATCATTACGATAACTCGCCGCGTGACGTACAGCGGCGCGTCTTCGAGGAACAGCTCCAGGCCGGCAGAGAATTGTCGCTTCCTGTCATTGTGCACTGCCGCAGCGCAGACGATGATGCAATTGCGATGATTCGAGAACATGGCGCGTCGGTGAAGGCGGTCCTTCATTGCTTCGCGAGCGGCGCGGACCTCCTCGACGAGGGACTCGCCGCGGGTTGGTATGTTTCGTTCTCGGGACTTGTGAGCTTCAAGAATTACACGAATGCAGATCTGGTGAGGCGAGTGCCGCTGGAGCGTATGTTGATCGAAACCGATAGTCCATACCTCGCGCCCGTGCCCGAGCGTGGCAAGCGCAACGAGCCTGCATTTGTCGTGCACGTGGCTGCGGCCGTCGCGCGGATCCGCGAGCAGACCGTCGAGGACATTGCAGCCGCGACGACCGCGAATGCGCACGCGTTTTATGCGATCAGGAGCAGAACGTGACGCGCCGCATATACATTCTGCCGGATGTGCTCGCGAACCAGATCGCAGCCGGTGAAGTCGTCGAACGGCCGGCGTCTGTGGTAAAGGAGCTGGTCGAGAACTCGCTCGATGCGGCAGCAACGCGCGTCGATGTCGCGATTCAGAATGGCGGTAAGACGGAGATTCGTGTTGCCGATGATGGCTGCGGCATGGACAAGGAAGACGCGCTGCTCGCATTCGATCGGCACGCAACGAGCAAAATATCGCAGGTGGACGACTTGAAGAGCGTCCGCTCCTTTGGATTTCGTGGCGAGGCATTGCCGTCGATTGCGTCGGTGTCGCGACTCACGCTCGAGACTGCGGAATCCGGCAGTGTGGGAACGCGCGTGGTCATCAACTCGGGCAAGGTGCAGGGCGTCGAGGAGTGCGCCCGTCAGACGGGCACGACAATTACGGTGCGCAGTCTGTTCGCAAACGTCCCTGCGCGTGGCAAATTCCTCAAAGGCACGAACGTCGAGACACGCGCAGTCGCAGAAGTGATGACGACGCTCGCGCTCGCGCACCTGTCCGCGAGCTTCTCGCTCGAATCGAATGGCCGCACACTGCTCGAGCTGCCGGCTGCGCCTGACCTGGCTTCGCGCGTTGCCGCGCTCTGGGGTGATGAGTTTGCAGGCAAGCTCGTGCCCGTCGGCAGCCGCATCGGCGACTTCAGAATTGCTGGACTCGTCGAGCGTCCGGATTCTGTAACGACAGGTCCGCGTCGCGTGCACTTGTTCGTTGGTGGCAGGCCGTTCCGTAGTCGCGAAATCGCTGCTGCTGCAGAGCGCGGCTATCGCACAACGGTGGTCCCCGGCCTGCGCCCGTCACTGCTGCTCTACATCGATGTGCCCCCAGGCGCAGTCGACGTCAACGTGCACCCGACAAAGGCAGAAGTGCGTTTTCGCGACCGCGCGTCGATCGAAGAGGCCGTTGAAGCCGCAGTCCGCGAAGCGTTGGGCACTGCCGACAGCGCAGCGACATTCGATCGGGTGCCGGCGCTGCCACAGCTCCGCCGCACTCCCGAGCTCGCGGCGAATCCTGCGCGTCCTGATGCGCGCGACGGGGCAGTAGCGGGACAGCTCGCATTCTTCGTTGCGGCGAGCAGTCGCGCCGATGCCGCGCCGCGCACGAGCACCGATGCGACTTCGCCACCCGAAGAAGACGCGCCGCAGGAGGGCGTTGTTCGCGATCCGCAGCCGTTGCCTGCATCGCTCTGGCAGCTCCACGACAGCTACATCCTCGCCGAAACGCGCAGTGGTCTCATCATCATCGACCAGCATTCTGCGCACGAGCGCGTTCTTTTCGAAGAGCTGATGAAACGCATCGGCGAGGGCGGTCAGAACAGCCAGCGCCTGCTGTTTCCAATCACGCTGCGGCTATCGCCTGCGGAATACACGGTGCTCGAATCGAGTCTGACGCTGTTCACGCGCACGGGTTTCGAGGTCGAAGCATTCGGCGGACGAACAATGATCGTCCATTCTGCGCCCAACCCGCATCCGTACTTCAATGCCGAGAAGTGCCTGCGCGATATGGTGAACGAATTGACCGTCGGCAGTGAGCTGACGCGCGCCGCGCACAATCAGCACGAGCGCATCGGCAAGACGTACGCTTGCAAGGCCGCAATCAAAGCGGGGCAGCGGCTTTCGCAGCATGAGATGCTCGATCTCTTCGAGAGGCTCTTTGCGACAGAGCTTCCGTATCACGACGTGCACGGCCGTCCGACAGTCATCCGGCTTTCATTGAGTGAGCTCGAGCGTCGTTTCGGCAGGCATGGCTGAGCGGCGCGCCAGGGGAATTGCAATCACGGGCCCGACGGCGTCCGGAAAGACTGCGCTATCGCTTCGCGTAGCCCGGGAAATTGACGCTGAAATCATCTCGATGGATTCGCGCCAGGTATTTCGCGGGATGGACATCGGTACTGCGAAACCAACTCCCGAGCAGCGCGCCGCTGTGCCACACCACGGAATCGATCTCACCGACCCGGCCGAGCGCTACAGTGCAGGCCACTTCGCGCGCGAATCTCGTGACTGGATCGAATCGATTCGTTCGCGAAATCACGTTCCGCTCCTGGTTGGTGGCACCGGTTTCTTCCTGCGGGCGCTCACGCACCCGATGTTCGAGGAGCCGGAAATGGATCCGGCGCGGCGCGAGCGCCTGAAGACGTTTTTCCGGGACAGAACGCTCATTGATCTGCAGCGCTGGCTCGATGTCATCGATCCCGACAGCGCAATCGCGCTCGCGACGAAGGGCGGACATCAGCGCGCGGCGCGTGCGCTCGAGGTTGCTCTACTGAGCGGTCGGCCCCTATCGTGGTGGCACGCGCACTCGCCTGCGGGTGAGCCACCGGTCCCTTTGCGTGTTTTCGTGCTCGACCTGCCTCGCCCCGAGCTGTTCAGCCGGATCGATGCCCGCGTGCACCGGATGATCGATGCAGGACTCGTCGATGAGGTGCGCGCGCTCCTTGGGCGACGCGTGAGTTTGCACGACCCGGGAATGAACGCAACAGGGTATCCCGAGATTGCACGCGCGCTACAGGGAGAGCTGACCCTCGAGCAGGCTGTCGATGAGATTCAGCGCGCTTCGCGGCGATACGCACGACGCCAGGTGACGTGGTTCCGGAACAAGCTGCCGACCGACGCGGTTTGGCTTGATGCTACGCGAAGCGAAGCCGATCTCGTCGAACAGATCGCTGCTGACTGGAAAGAAACAGGGGAGGGGTTCTGAAGATCGGCATCACGTGTTATCCGGTGTACGGCGGCTCGGGTGTGGTCGCAACAGAGCTCGGACTGCAGCTCGCGCAGCGCGGACACGAAGTGCATTTCATCTCTTATGCGCAGCCGTTCCGTTTGCCGTACTTCGTCGAGCGCGTCTTCTATCATGAAGTCGACATCCCGACATATCCGTTGTTCGAGTATCCACCGTATTGCCTTGCGCTCGCCGTCGCAATGCAGGGAACGACAGTCCGTCACAATCTGGACCTGCTGCACGTCCACTATGCAATCCCGCACGCAACTTCAGCGTGGATTGCAAAAGAGATGCTGCAACGGGAAGGCTTCCGGATCGTAACGACACTGCACGGCACCGACATCACTCTCGTCGGGCAGGATCCTTCGTTCCAGACAATAACACAATTCTCGATTCGAAAGTCTGACAGCATCACCGCCGTCTCGGATTACCTGAAGCGCGAGACCGTCGATCATTTCGACATTCCGCCCGACGCCATCGAAGTCATTCCCAACTTTGTCGACCTCGCCAAATACAAGCGCGATGCGTACCCCTGTCACAAGAGCAAGCTCGCACTACCCGGCGAAAAGATCATCGTCCACATCTCGAACTTCCGGCCCGTGAAACGCGTCGATGATGCTGTGCGCGTGTTTGCAAAAATCAGTCGTCGCATCCCATCGCGTTTGATCCTGATTGGCGATGGTCCGGAGCGCGGTCGTGCATTGCAGATTGCCGAACAGGAAGGTGTAAGCGATCGCGTCGTGTTTCTCGGCAAGCAGGAATCTGTCGCCGAGCTGCTCGCGTGCTGTGACCTGGCACTCATCCCGAGCGAGAACGAAGCGTTTGGTCTTGTCGCACTCGAGGCGATGGCGTGCGGCGTGCCCGTGATTGCCAGTGATGTCGGTGGCGTGCCGGAAGTCGTGCGGGGCCTGGCAGGCCGGCTGCTGCCTGTCGGCGCCATCGACGCTATGGCCGATGCCGCGATGGAATTCCTTGCCGATGACGAGCGCTGGAAACAGGCCAGCCAGGCTGCGCGCACCGTTGCCGAGACATTCAGTGCGGATAAAGTCGTTGCGCAGTACGAGCGACACTATCAGCGTGTGTTGGACAGCTAACTTCCCCCCAGCGTTCGGACACAGTGGAAAGACGCATAGTACCTCTGGACGAAAGTGCGCTCCGGCTCATCGACATGGCTCTCGCGGAAGATGTTGGTCCCGGCGACTGGACAACGCGCTGGATCATTCCGCCACGCGCACGTGCCGAAGCCGAAATCGTCGCGAAACACTCGGGTGTAATTGCCGGACTCGAGATTGCCGCGGCCGTTTTCGGCAGGCTGAATCCGCGCGTCGACATCGAGCTTCGCTGCGCCGACGGAGAAAAAGTCACCGCGGGTGCTTCACTCTGCACGATTCGCGGACCCGCACGCGCCATCCTCACCGGCGAGCGCGTTGCATTGAACTTCCTGCAGCGTCTGTCCGGCATTGCATCACTCACGCGCAGATTCGTCGACACCGTCGATGGCACTTCAGCACGCATTCTAGACACGCGCAAGACGACGCCCGGTTGGCGCTCGATCGAAAAGGCCGCGGTACGCGCGGGGGGTGGTGAAAACCATCGCACCGGGCTCTACGACATGATCCTGATCAAGGACAACCACATCGCTGTCGCCGGTGGTATCGCCGCAGCCGTGCGCAAGGTCAAAGAGCAGAACGTGAAGTCGCTCAAAATCGAAGTAGAAGCGCGCACAATCGAGGACGTCGACGAAGCGCTCGCTTCGCTCGTCGATCGCATCCTGCTCGACAACATGTCGGCCGAGCTCATGCTTGCTGCTGTCGAGCATGTGCGTACCCGCGAGTCGGAAGATCCAATGCCCGAGCTCGAGGCGTCCGGCAACGTAACTTTGGCCAACGTGCGCAAAGTTGCGGAAACGGGCGTCGACTTCATCAGCGTCGGTGCGCTCACGCACTCGGCAACTGCGCTCGACCTGTCGCTGCGCATCAGGATGCGATGACCGACGAGCGGACTGATGCAGTGCAGTGGGATGGGAAATCGATCGACATGTGGCAGCGGCTGTGGCGCGTCCCCGAGCTCCACGTTTACACTCGAACAACATCCACGAACGACGATGCGCGCGACTTCGCAGAAAATGGCGCGCCGCCCGGCACAACCGTCATTGCGAACGAGCAATCTGCCGGTCGCGGTCAGGCAGGACGCAGATGGCACGGCAACGCGTACGCATCCATCCATATGTCCGTCATCCTGCGGCCGATTGCAGCGCCGGGCGAACAGCTCGAGTTCGGCACCATCCCGATCCGCGTCGGCCTCGCCGTGGCGCGCGCAATTCGTCACGTGACGGACCTGCCCGTGCGTCTCAAATGGCCGAACGACGTCGTGCTGTCCAACGGACGCAAGCTTGCGGGCGTCCTCTGCGAGGGTTCACTTGCTTCCGAGGGTGGCTCGTACGTCATCGCAGGCATTGGCGTGAATGTTTCACAGGACGAAAAAGACCTGCCCTTTGACCTGCGCGCCACCGCAGCATCGCTCAAAAGCGCTGGTGCAACCTCCGCTACCCGCGCCGATGTCATCGCCGCGATACTCGGACAGCTCGCGCAACTGCGCGGCGGGGAAGCACGCCCGCTTTCTCAGCAGGAGCTCGACGAAGTGCGTTCGATCGACCTGCTCAGCGGTCGGCACGTGACAATCGATGGACACGCCCGCGGAATCGCGGACGGACTCGCTCCCGACGGAGCGCTCCTGCTGCGCGAAGGCGACACCGTTGCCACAATCCGCACCGGCTGTGTCCGCTTATTCGAGGAGAAGGCGCAATGATTCTCGTCTTTGATGTCGGCAACACCGAAACCGTCATAGGCCTGTTCGACGGCGCCGAGCTGCTCGAGCACTGGCGCATCGCGACCGCTCCCGAACGAACCGTCGATGAGGCTGGCCTTCTCGTTCGCGCGCTCATCCGCGAATCCGGTTTCGATGTCGAAGAGATCCGCGCTGCGTCGATCGGCTCCGTCGTTCCCGCTGTGACCGCCGTGCTCACCGAAACCTGCGAGCGACACCTCGCCGCACGCGTCGAGATCATTTCGGCACACTCCAACCTGCCCATTAAGCTCGATGTCGATGAACCACTGACCGTCGGCCCCGATCGCATCGTGAACACGCTCGCTGCAGCCCGGATGTACAACGCCGATACGATTGCCGTTGATCTCGGCACTGCGACCACGTTCGATTGCATTACGAAAGACGGCGTTTTCATCGGCGGTATCATCGCTCCCGGCGTCAAAACCGGTGCGGAGACCCTCGTGCGCCGAACCGCCGCACTCCCCCGCGTCGATCTCGAGAGGCCACCTCAGGTCATTGGACGGCGTACCGAGACCTGTATGCGGAGCGGAATCTTCTACGGCGCCGTGGAGACAATCGACGGCTTGGTCCGCCGCATCAAGGCAGAATGGCAGAAGCCCACCGCCCTCGTCGTCGCGACTGGCGGCCTCGCCACACTCATTGGGCCGCACTGCAAAACCGTCGACAAGATCGAGCCTTACCTCACGCTCTATGGCCTCCAGCTCGCATACGCGCACCTCGACTCCAAGAACGCCGCCCCACGCGGAATCGCCTCCGTCAAGCCGCTTCCCAGGCGACCCAGATCCGCCTGACCCATTTAACTCTGGACGGACGCCACGCCCTTTATTAGTTTTTTTTCGTTCACATAATTCAGGACAGCGTCTCAGGGAACCATGATCGAAGTCACTCTCGGCGAAAACGACCGCCTCGACTGGGCACTCAAACAGTTCCGTCGCAAGCTGATCCGCTCCGGGCTCCTCAAGGAGATCAAGAGGAAGCGGTTCTACGAGAAGCCCAGCGAGGCCAAGAAGCGAAAGGCAGCAGCAGCCCGTCGCCGTAACGGACGCGCGCGCCGCACCACCACGCCGCGCTAGCCGGTCCGGTACCCAATTAAAAGAGGGGGAGCGACACTTCGTCGCTCCCCCCTCTTTTCTGGTCCCCTCCAGCCATTCCATCGCGCCAAAACGGCGCTATTCTTTGCCATCCTGGCGCACTTTTCCGGCACGCCATCTGCCTTGAGGCGGGGCAGTCATCACGAGTTGACAGCCGCCTGGCAGCGGCTATATTCGCACCTGCAATTAGCACTCAAGGAGTTCGAGTGCTAACGAAATCACCACCACCACTACCACAATCCACTCTCATCACGGAGACATTATATGGCAACAGCTGCTAGCACGCTGATTCGTCCGCTCTCGGACCGGGTCGTCGTCAAAGCGCTCGAGGATACCGAGCAAATGCGGGGCGGGCTTTACATCCCGGATACCGC
>JBBQYT010000003.1:0-16355 GCA_038208385.1 Longimicrobiales bacterium
ATCGAAGTCTACGAGCACAAGCGATATCGTCACCCGCGAGCCGATTCCGATGGGTCGATCATACGGTGAAGCTAGGGCTCTCCGACGGGGTGCGGCAATGCCGTTGGCGGCGTGCTTTTCATCGGTATCGGGCGTCCCAAAGGTTTATTCACCGCGGAAGACGCGGAAGACGCGGATTCAAGAGGAAACTACGATATTCAAGAATGGATTCCGGCCTTCCGCGTCTTCCGCGGTGAAAAATCTTTAAGAAGTGAACAGGAGGCCAAATGCGATATCGAGTATTGGGGCGAACTGGCTGGGATGTATCGGACATCGGGTATGGCGCGTGGCAGATCGGCGGGAACATGTGGGGCGCGGTGAGTTCGCAGCGCGCGAAGGCGGCGTTGAATGGGGCGCTCGATGCGGGGGTCAATTTCTTCGATACAGCCCTCGTTTATGGCAATGGCGCTTCGGAGGTTCTTGTCGGCCAGGTGATCCGGGAGCGCAAAGTTCGGGAAGGTGTTCGTATTGCGACGAAGGTGCCGCCCATGAACGGGGACTGGCCTGCGAGCAGGACGGCCAGGCTGCGCGATGTGTTTCCGGCGCGCTGGATCCGTGAATGTGTAGAGAAGAGCCGAAAGAATCTTGATATCGGTGCGATCGACCTGTTGCAGCTTCATGTGTGGACGGACAGCTGGTCGGCCGACAACGAGTGGTCTGATGCGATGCACGAGCTGCGCGAGAAAGGAAAGATTCTGGCGTGCGGCGTGTCGATCAACGACCATGATCCGAACGACGCCGTCGAAGTCACGCTTTCGGACAAGGTCGACACGCTGCAGCTGATCTATAATATCTTCGATCAATCGCCTGAAGAAAATCTGTTTGCTGCCGCAAGAGAAAAGAATGTCGGAGTGATCGTGCGCGTGCCGCTCGATGAAGGGTCACTCGGCGGGATGCTGCGCAAGGACACGATGTTCGAGGATGGTGATTGGCGCGCAGAGTATTTCGGCGGCGATCGTTTGCGCGAGACGGTCCAACGCGTCGAAAAAGTGCGTCCGGTTCTCGAGAGGGACGGACAGACGCTTGCACAGGGAGCGCTGCGCTTTTGTCTGTCGAACGATGTGGTGTCGACCGTCATCGTGGGATCGACAAATCCTGAACACGTGCGTGACAATGCTCGCGTGAGCGACAAGGGTCCGCTCGATGAAGAGACAATCGCAGAGCTGCACACCCACGCGTGGGCCAGGAATTTCTACATGTGATCTGGTAGTGCTGGCCGCGCTGCGTCGACCAGCAAACTGCGATCGAGTGTAGCCACTGATGTGTGACCCACGAGAGCCAGCGCGCGCTTGAGCTCTGCGCGCAATTGTGCAATAACGGTCTCGACACCCTGTTGTCCGCCGACAGCCAAACCCCACAGGTACGGTCTGCCGATCAGTACTGCGCGTGCGCCGAGCGCGAGTGCTTTCACAATGTCCGTACCGCGTCGAATACCCCCATCTACGAGTACCGGGATGCGGCCATCGACTGCATCGACGACTTCAGGCAATGCAAGAATTGTCGGTATGCAGGCGTCGAGCTGACGGCCGCCGTGATTGGAAACGATCAAGCCGTCGACGCCGTGCTCGACAGCGAGCCTCGCGTCTTCCGGTGACAGAATGCCTTTCAGCAGGACTGGTATCGATGTAATCGAGCGCAGCCATGCCACTGCATCCCACGTCATCGACGGATCGAATTCACGGTTGATGAACGCCTCGAGGCGCGAGCCCTGAGCGTCCGGAAAATTTGCCTGCTCGGAGCCACTGAAGTTTGCGATTTCGATGTCCGGCGGCAGACGGAAGCCGCTGCGCGTGTCGCGCTCGCGCTTGCCTTGTACGGGCACCGACGTGGTCAGGCACAGTGCACGCGCGCCGCACGCCTCTGCGCGCTGTACAATGGCGCGCGTGATTTCGCGATCGCGAAAAACGTAGAGCTGAAACCAGAACGGTCCGTCCGCAGCAGCCGCGATCTGCTCGACCGTGTGTGTCGATACAGTGCTCGCGACGAGCAGCGTGCCGGCGGAGCGCGCAGCACGGGCACTCGCAAGCTCGCCATCCGTGTGGGCGAGCCGTTGAAACGCCGCGGGGGCGAGGAGGACGGGGAGCGAGAGGTGCTGGCCGAGCAGGTCGATCTCGAGGTCGATGGCGCTGACATCCACGAGAACGCGCGGGCGCAGCATGAATCGCTCATAACCCGCCCGATTTGCGCGCAGCGTCACTTCGTCTTCCGCGCCGCCGGCGTAGTAATCGTAGACCATCGGGTCGAGCCGCTCGCGTGCAGCGATCTCGAATTCGCTGAGATTTACCGGCGGATTTGGAGCCGTCGTCATGGCTGCGCTGTTCGATTCTGGTGGATGTGGGCGGAAGAGTGGACCAATGTATCGCGCTACCTACCAGGTCACGCTGCCCTTCTTTGAGACGTCGATCTCTTCGGCATCGCCCTTCTTGAACAGAAACGCTTCCATGTTGGACATCAGGAATTCCTTCGCCGGTTTGTCGCGCACATCGAGTCCGTAGTGGTTGATCAGCGATGTCTGGTACTTCAGCCACTCGGCCCAGCAGCGCTGGCAGATGGTAGCGAAGACTCTTTCGCCGAGCTCATTCCGAAAGGGTGCCTTCTCGAGCTGCGGTCCACTCTCCGCGCAACGTACACACTGTATGTCTGCCATTCCTGCTCCTTATTCGTTTCTCGAGTTCCCGGCGGAATAATACCCCCGTCCGGCGAATCGGTCTCAGGCCGTGACGACTGGAGCCTGCTCGAGCCAGCGCAGCACCGTGAGGGCATCCTGCCAACCCGTGCGATGATTCAGAATGCAGACGCGCAGCGCGTAGACGCCGCGGATCCGCGTCGATGAGATCATACCTGTGCCGCTTGCGAGCAGATCACGAACAAGTTGAGCGTTGACCTTTTCGGAGGAATCATCGTCGCCGCTCACGCGGCGACGAAAACACACGACTCCAAGCCCTGCGGGCGACAACAGCTCGAGCTCCTTCGACTGCTCGATGTACTTCTGCGCTTCCAGTGCGATGTCCAAACAGCGATCGATCGCCTCACGAAACGCATCGACACCAAAGTGCTTCAGTGAAAGCCAGATCTTGAGCGCGCGCGCCATGCGGGTCAGCTGAATGCCGCGATCGGCGAAATTCACTTCGCCGCCGCCGGTCGCGGTGTCCTGCAGGTAGTCGGGCATGATGTGGAATGTGTCGCTCAGGTGCGTGCCCTGACGCACGAGCAGGCAGCCAACCTCGAATGGTTGATACAGCCACTTGTGCGGGTCCAGTGTGATCGAATCTGCGCGATTGATTCCGTTCAACAAACCGCGTCCACGCTCTGTCAGCACCGCGAACCCGCCGTATGCAGCATCGACGTGAAACCACAGGTTTTCTTCTTTTGCGATGTCTGCCATTGCCGCGAGCGGATCGACTGCGCCGGTACTGGTCGCGCCGCCGTTGGCGACGATGCAGAACGGCCGGAGTCCGGTGTTACGGTCTTCGCGAATTGCGGTGCGAAGGGCAGCGACATCCATGCGGTGCAGCTCGTCGACAGGCAGGCTCCGAATCCGGTCCCCGGCAAAACCGACCGTGCGCGCAGCGCGCTCGACGGAAGAGTGCGTCTGTTCAGATGTGTAGACGACGGCGCGTGCGTCGTGACCTCCAAGGCGCACTTCGCGGGCGCATGCCAGGGCCGTGAGGTTGGCGACGGATCCGCCGCTCACGAGAAGGCCTGCCGCTTCATTCGGGTAGCCGAGCCAGCTCTTGAACCAGTCCAGAACGACAAGCTCGATCTCGCTCGGGCCGGCGGACGCGAGCCACGTTCCCTGAAAGATATTGAAGCCTCCGGCGATCAAATCACCGAGCACGCCCGGCCAGGTGCCGTTGCCGGCAATAAAGGCGAGAAAGCGCGGGTGATCGATGCGGCCCGCAAATGGAAGGACATCCACGGTGAGCCTGTCCAGCAGCTCGTCGATCGGTGTTCCAGAGCGCGGCGAGTCCTCCCGCAGCCGTGCCTCCATCTCGGCGCGCGTCGCGCCCTGCCACGCAGGGCCGGCGTCCAGGTTTGCAATCCGATCGACAAGCATGTCGATCACGCGGTAGCCGCTCTCGCGCATCGCGTCGCCATCAAGCTCGAGACGGTTTTCCATTATCGCCTTCGGCAGAAGTTCTCTTGGGAAAGGGACAGTGCCTGTCCCATTCGAAAGGGTCAAGCCCGACAAAGAAAAAAGCCGTCCTGCACATTGTGCAGAACGGCTGCTCTCACTGACGAAGTCCATCGATCTAATAGCGACCCTCACCGCGACCGCCAGGCCGGCCCTGGCCACCGCCGCCACCCTGCGGGCGACGCGGCGCCTCAGCCGGGGGGTTCAGGCGGACAACGCTCTGCGCCTTCGGGCCCTTCGGCTCCTCGATCACATCGAACTCGACTTCCTCGCCCTCGTAAAGGACCTTGAAGCCGCTGCCCTCGATCACACTGTAGTGGACAAATACGTCAGGGCCGCCCTCCCTCGTGAGGAAGCCAAAGCCCTTTTCCTGCGAGAACCATTTGACGGTTCCGGTGGTGCGCGCCATCGAGGTGCTCCTAGTGTGACTGTTTCCGGGGTATGTGAGGACAGAAATCCTACGTGCTGAATATATGTACTAAGTCGTTATGTGTAAATGCCTTGCGACGCGCGTCACACATCGGCTGATGCCACCAGACTGCTACGATGTCCGGACATCAGATTGGCTCGATTGACGCGGAGAAGAGGCGCGGCTAGGCTGACGGGTGACGCGGTGACGCGGTGACGCGGTGATCCGTGATCCGTGATCCGTGATCTGTGATCTGTGATCTGTGATCTGTAGCTCGTAGACAGCGGACTGGTAGGGAAGCTCTCACGCCGGGTGAACATCATGGCTGAAAAGAAATTGGGGAAGGCAGGGGAGAGTGTCGGGCCGTTTCGGTTTCGGGTTTCGGACGCGCTCGCGGTGCCGCTGCGTGGGTTCATGTTGCGGTTGAAGTTGCTCGACGGGGCGCCGTCGATTGGGGATCTGGGGCCCGGGAAGTCGCTGAAGCTGACGTCTCCGACGGGTGTAACGCGGACGGTTCGCGTCAAGGACTTTTCGTTGACTGCGGGGAATCTGGCGCAGGATGTGTTCGAGCGGAATCGCATTGCGGATGTGATCATTTCGGAAGCCGATGCGCGTGCGAATGAGGATTGGATCGACATTGGGTGGGAGGCATCGGGACCGGTGCAGGAAGGGGAGGCGGCAAAGGCTTGAGATCGGAAAAGCATGGCGGATAGCCGCCTGGTTTTTATCACGGGTGCGACTGGCTTCATTGGGTCGCGGCTGGCCGGGCAGCTGGTCGCGCGTGGTGATCGGCTGCGTTGTTTTGTGCGTGCTACGTCGGATGCTTCGCGGTTGCGACAGCTTGGCGCGGAGGTTGTGACGGGCGAGCTGCTGGATGAAGCTGCGCTGCGTCTGGGGCTCGCGGGTTGTGACATCGCATATCACCTTGCGGCGATGTATGACATTGGCGTTGTCGACAAGGCTGCGATGGCGCGCATCAATGTGGACGGTACGCGGGCATTCCTGAATGCGGTGCAGTCTGTGGGTATATCACGCGCGGTGTATGTGTCGACGACGGTTGCGCTCGGTCCGGTCGCCTATGGTGAGGGTGATGAGACGACGGTGCATCCGGGTGTGTATCGCTCGGGGTACGAGCGCACGAAAGCGGAAGCGCATTCGCTCGCGTTGCGCGCACAGCGCGACGGACTGCCGCTGATCATTGTTTGTCCGGCAAACGTGTATGGTCCCGGCGACAAGGGTCCGAACGGGCAGTTCATCGAGGATCTTCTGCATTATCGCATTCCGGGTCTGCCGTTGAGTCCAGCGTGGTTTTCGTACGTGCACGTCGATGATGTCGTGTCGGGGTTGATTGCCGCTGGACTGCAGGGTCGTGTTGGTGAGACCTACGTCTTGTCGGGCGAGAATCAGCCGCTGGATGTGTTTGCGAAGCGCGTGAGCGGTCTTGCGGGCAAGATTGCTCCGTTCCTGCGTTTTCCTGCGCCAATGATTCGCGTGACGGGAGTTCTGCTGGATGCGTTGAGTCGCGCGAGCGGGATCCGGTTTCCGATCAGTCTAGAGAATGCAAATACAGCATCGAGGCTGCGCTGGCTGCATTCGCACGCGAAGGCGACGCGCGAACTCGGTTGGACTCCACGATCGCTTGATGAAGGACTGCCGGAGACAGTTGCAGCGTTTACTTCGCGGCGCCCCACTTGAACCACTCGAACGGCGTGTAGCACCGGCGACACCAATACGTTGCTACGGACAGGGACGAGCCGAATGGAGAATGCAATTCCGTTTCGTCACCCTCGCAGAACGGGCAGCGTACGATCTCCGGCAGACCGAGTTCGGTAGCGTTCGGCTTTTCGCTCTTCATCAGTCCATCAGAAATGCGCGATTTTTGTCGCCGCGCACCTTCGCAATTGTAGCCTGGTCAGGTCCTTCATTTGATACGCGACGTGTTGCGTCATCGAAGCCATTGAAGTCGGGCTTTGCGAATGTTGTCGCATCAATGCCGATTTCACTCAGAACGGGTGAGACGCGTGCGATGTAACGCGCGCGAAGCTCATCTCCCGAAGCGTCGGTAATGCCCGCATCGAGGAGCGCTTTCGAAGCTGTTGCGGGTCCGAACCAGCGGAGGATGATCGGCAGGACTGCGTTCACTGCCTCTGTGACTGCTGCACGTCCTTCCGCGCCGCTCTTCGCCATGCGTCGCAGCCATGCAATGCCGTGCGCGCTGTGGAAGTGCTCTTCATCGAGGAGCTTGCCGACGCGTTGACGTACGGGCACGTATGCGGATGTGCGTAAAGCTTCCAATTGCAGAGTCAGCGCAGGATCGACAAGCGAGTTAAGTGCGACGAGCTCCGCCCAGCTTGTGGGCGCGCTGTCGAGCACTTCAATGCTGCGATATTCGTTCGCGGCGCGCGCATGCTCGAGGTTGTCGACATCGTCACCAAAATCCTTGAGCAGTGCATACAGCAATCGGCCGTGTCCCCACTCATCCTGCGCCATCGACGCGCATGCAATGCCTGTCTCGAGCTCCGGCGCGCCGAGAATCCATGACGCGTAACGCGTACCCAGCAGCCGCTTTGAATCGGCGAGGATGAGGATGAGATCGCGAAGCGCAGTGCGCGTCTTTTCATCGATTGCGGCGGAAGCTGCGGCAGTGCTTTCCGCCATTACGCGTTCTCCGCGGCCGGACGATCGACATTGAACACTTCGACAAGGCTCGAGCGCGGTGCGATCCACATGTCGAACCACTTCTCTTCGTCGTACGTGTTGAACGCGTAGACACGCGCGAGCTCATCATCCGGCGCATTCAGGTTGCCGATGTGACGGAGCGGCTCGCCACGCGCCTTACGCGCAAATACTTCGTAAACCATTTTGAATTCTCCTTGACGATCTATGCGGCGACGCCAGCGCGTCGCAGCACTGCCTTGCCTTCTTCACTCATGCGCTCGCGCGTCCACGGCGGATCCCAGACCTCATTGATTTTCACCGAAGCAACGCCGGGCTCTTTCAGCACGCGCTCCGTGATGTCCTCGCGGATGAATGCCATGCACGGACATGCCGTTGCAGTGAACGTCAAATCGATTTCAATCTCTCTGTCGTTCCTGCGCACATCGTAGATCAAACCGAGATCCACGAGGCTGATCGGAAACTCGGGATCCATTACTTCGCGAAGGGCGCTCCAGATTGACTCTGTGTCGGTGGTATTCACCGTGTCGCCGCGTCCGTCATTAGGACTCACGCTGCTGCCAGCATCTTCTGCATGGGGCCGTGGCTGCGACGAACCGATTCCACGTAAAACTCGTTCATCGGACCGCGCGCCTTCCAGCGCTCGAACACCTGCTCCCACGGAATCTGTCCCTCCTCGATCAGCCAATGCTTTGCCTGCGCATCGTACTCGCACGGGAAACCGTAATCGAGCACGTACCGTTGCGATGCTTCATCCCAGTGTGCAGGGACTTTGAGACCAAGACTCTCGGACAGAGGGACTGTCGACGTCATCCACACCTGGCGCAGCTGATCATTCGTCAAACCCTTCAGACGGTACTCGAGCTGTCCGCTGTGGCGCTTCATGTCGTCCGGCAGGCCAAACCACTCGATCGTCATTGGAAACATCCAGTCGACAGCGCGTTGCAGTTGCTCACGCGCTTCACCGCCCGCATTCGCCAGGCGCTTCATCCACACTTCGCCATGACGCAGGTGGAATGTCTCCTCGAGGTCGACCTTCACCAATGCCCGCTTCAGCGGTCCGTAGCTCGTGTTCTGAAAGACATCGCTCAACAACGTGATGCCCGCACGATCAAAAAACCCGTTCGCTGTGACGAGCTCTGCCCAGCTCTCGAGCGGCTGATCGAAGCCATATGGATGCTTGAACTCGTTCGGGGCCCGCCCATAGACCAAATGCTCCTTGTCGAGTCCCATGTCCTCCAGAATTCGATAGGCGATGTTGGCGTGGGCCAACTCGTCCTGGATGATCGCCACAGCGGAAACCTGCGTGTTGATCGAAGGCGCATCCTGGGCCGCCATCCAGTAGGCCGGCGCGGAAATGAGCTCCGTATCGCCCTGAACGAGCAATTGGGTAATCAAGGCTTTCCGGTAGCCCTCCGTCATTTCGTCGGGAGACTCCAGGATGTAGCCGTCTTTGACCTTCTGTTTGATTTCGTCTTCGGTGAATCTGGGCATGGGTCCTCGTTGTCGTTCGAACGATCGTTCGGTACGCTGAAAGATCAGCGGAGTCACGGGCGTCGTCAAGCGTGCGAGCGCTTTTGGGTCGCCAGAAACGAGCCAGCATCTAGCCTAAGGGCGCGGCAGGGTGGGTGCTAGGGGAACGGCACAACATCGGGCGAGCGCGGGGTTGGGCGCGAGCGCGGGCCAGAATCGGGGGATTAGTGCGTCGAGCGAGCGAGCTCCGGAGAGTCTTCAAAGTAGATCTGATCTTATCAGTCCATGACTAACTACCGGTCACGTTTACGTTTACGGGCCAGCGACCCGAAACGCTGGCCCGTAAAC
The DNA here is from genome assembly GCA_038208385.1 of Longimicrobiales bacterium. Lineage (GTDB taxonomy): Bacteria > Gemmatimonadota > Gemmatimonadetes > Longimicrobiales > RSA9 > JBBQYT01. The sequence goes on from JBBQYT010000003.1 coordinate 9,081, forward strand.
GGGACCGTGCCCGGGCAGGTCCCGTGATGACCAAAGCCGAACACGATCAAACCACAAGTGAATCCAAGGCGGATTCGGATTTGGTATCGTCCTTGCCCCTATGGGTGCCAAGAACTCTCTCGATTGGTGCAAATGGATACTGAGGCTCTGAGACGCCACTGGTGGAAGGTCCTCCTCGTGGGCGTAGGTATTTTGGTCCTGGCGGGTGGGGGGCTGTTTTACAATTGCGGATTCCATGGGTGTCCGGACGTGAAGTTGTTGCGTGCGTATATCCCGGATGAGGCTTCGGTGGTGTTGGACAGGAATGGTCAGGAGCTGGCGAAGCTGTATCGCGTGAAGCGGACGGTTATTGGTCTGGATTCGATGCCGAAGTATGTGCCGCAGGCGTTCGTGGCGGTGGAGGATCAGCGTTTCTATCAGCATGGTGGTGTCGACTGGCAGCGCGTGCCGGGAGCGTTCGTAGCGAATATGAAGTCGCGCGGCGTTGCGCAGGGGTTCAGTACGATCACGATGCAGCTGGCGCGAAACATCTTTCCGGACAAGTTGAAGGCGAAGGATCGGACGTTGAGTCGGAAGCTGGCGGAGATCCGCGTTGCGATGAAGATCGAGAAGCAGTACAGCAAGAATGACATTCTGGAGTTGTATCTCAATCAGATTTTCTTTGGCAGCAGTGCGTGGGGAATCGAGGCTGCCTCGCAGGAATATTTTGGCAAGCATGCAAAGGATCTGACGATAGCGGAGGCTGCGCTGCTGGGTGGTTTGCCGCAGGCGCCATCGCGCGGGAATCCGCGTGTAGATCCTGAGGGTGCGCGTCATCGTCGCAACAATGTACTGGACAAGATGGCGCAGCAGGGTGTGATCACGGTAGCGCAGGCGCAGGAGGCGCGGCAGGAGCCTGTTCGTTTACGGCGCGGTCGGCTGGTCGCGCTGCAGGGCAGTGCGCCGTACTTCGTCGAAGAGGTTCGTCAGCTGATGGAAGATCAGCTGGGTGATGCTGTCTATACGCAGGGACTCAAGATTCATACGACGCTGGATGCAGCGATGCAGCAGGTTGCGCAGGAGGAGCTGGCGCGGCAGCTGAGTGCGATCGAATCCGGTGCGTTTGGCAAGTACAGTCATCCGCGTTATGCACCGGCGCTGGCCGGCGCTGGTGTGGATTCGATGATGGATGACGGCACGCAGTATCTGCAGGGCGTGGTGATCATGCAGGATCCGCGCAATGGTGAAGTGCTGGCGTGGATTGGTGGTCGCGACTACAACGACTCGAAGTTTGATCGAGCGATGCTTGCGCATCGCCAGCCGGGCAGTGCGTTCAAGCCGTTCGTCTATACAGCAGCGATCGAAGCGGGGTATCCGCCAAACTACAAGATACCAGACTCGCCGCTGCGCCTGGCCGTCGATCGAAACAAATTCTGGGAGCCGCAAAACTACGATCATCGTTTTCTCGGTGTGGTGTCGATGCGGGATGCGCTCGCGCAGTCGCGCAATGTGCCGACGGTGCGGCTTGCGGAAGCAGTAGGTGTCGACCGCGTGCTCGATGTTGCGCGCCAGCTCGGCATTGTCACGCCGATGCCACGCGTGCCGTCTGTCGTGCTCGGCACGGCGGAGGTGACTCCCATCGAGATAACCGGAGCGTATACGCCGCTGGCGACGTTGGGCACACACGTCTCGCCGGTTTTTGTCACGCGTGTCGATGACCGCACGGGTGGCATTGCATGGCAGGGTCAGGCGGAGACGCGCTCGGTGCTGGATGCGGCCGTTGCGTTCGTTGTGACTGACATGTTGAAGGACGTCGTGAATCGCGGCAGTGCGACGGCTGTGCGCTCGGAAGGTTACACGGGACCCACTGCCGGAAAGACGGGGACGACGCAGGACGGTGCGGACGCGTGGTTCATTGGTTACACTCCGCGCATTGTGGGGACGATCTGGCTGGGCCTAGACAAGCGCCAGGCGATCACGGCCAATGCGTCGGGTGGTCACCTCGCGGCGCCGGTGTGGGCCAGGATCATGAAGCGTGTGAAAATTCCGGCGGAAGACTGGATGGCGCCGCCGGGAGTCGAGAAGATTTCGACCGACGCGAATGGTCAGGTAGTGTCGGCGGATTGTCCGTCGTCGACGGGCGGCGCGACGCGCAGCGAGTATTATGTGAGGTCGAGCGCTCCGCAGCCGGGGATGTGCATGCCTGCGGGGATGGCGGACACGAGCATGATGGCTGCGGCAGACACGATGATGCCGTACAGCTCGCAGCCGGCAGCGGACGATGGTTGGTGGTCGAAGATGCGGAGTCGCATATTCGGCAATGCGGATTCGGTGGCGGTCGCGGAGCGTCAGCGGCAACAGCAGCAGCCGATGCCGACGGAAGGCCAGATCGTTCAGCCTGTGATACCGCCGGCCGCGCCGGAGCGGGCGGGCGGGCCTGAGCTGTTGGGCAGGCCGGCGCCGTCGCAGAGTCTGCCACGGCAGCCGCCGGTCCAGCCGAGGCGGGAGCCGGCGCTGCAGCCTTCGAGCGAGCCGCGTGGTGAACCAGCGCCAGCAGTAGCGCAGCCGTCGAACGAGCCGACGCGGGAGCCAACGCCCCGGCCGGTGCAGCCGGCACAGCCGGAGACGCCACAGCCGCCCGCGGATTCGCCTCCTCCTCCGCCTGCGCCGAGGGATTCGACACCCGGCGCCTAGGCGCGCTACGAGCGGCGAGCGGCACAAGCAAATCACTCATTCAGGAGAAGCGATGCGACATTTCGTTCGTGCTTTCGCGTGCATCCTCGCGTGCGCAAGCGCGAGCGTACCCGCATTTGCACAATCGCCGGTTGCCGTGGGCGTCGAGCCCGAGCCGATCAAAGCTGGTGCTGCACCGCGAGCGGGAGCATACGCACCCGGCTTTGATGCGTTGCACTACGACATTGCTTTGGAGATTCCCGACACCGGTGCGGTCATTCGCGGGAGGATGATTGCGAGGATTGCTCTGCGTGCACCGCGCGCCACCATCCTTCCGCTCGACTTCAGCGGCCTGGCCGTCGATCGCGTTTACGTAGACGATGAACCCGTCACGTTCACGTACGACTCGCGCAAGATTCGCATTCCAGTTCCGACAGCCGGACGCGTTGGCGACACACTGCACGTCGAAGTGCTCTACCACGGTCATCCCGATGATGGCCTGCTGATTCAGCCCAACGTGCACGGCGACCGCACTGCATTTGCCGACAACTGGCCGGACCGTGCGCGCTACTGGTTTCCGTGCATCGATCATCCATCCGATAAGGCGACTGTCGCATTTGCAGTGAGTGCGCCGGCGTCGTGGACTCTCATTGCGAACGGCGAGAGACTGCCGGGCAATCGTCCCGCCGGCATGCGTCCGGATCCGGCCATCGAATACGGTCCGCGACTGTTGTGGCGCTGGGGCGAGAAGACACCGATTCCCACGTACACGATGGTGCTGGGCGCTGCGCGATTCGTGACGGGCGGCGTCAAGCAAAGCTGCGTGGACAGCAAGTGCGTCGATGTGTCGTGGCTTTCGTTCCCGCAGGATTCTCTGAGTATGGCGCGCTCGTTCACGCGTGGCGCTGCGATCGTCACGTACTTTTCGCAGCTCGTCGGGCCATTCTCATACGAACATCTGACACATGTCGAGTCATCGACGCGGTTTGGCGGGATGGAGAACGCTACAGCGATTTTCTATGACGAAAAAGCGATCTCGAAAGGCGAGAACATGGAGGGCACTGCTGCGCACGAAACTGCGCACCAGTGGTTTGGCGATTCTGTAACCGAGCGGAACTGGTTCGACCTGTGGCTGTCGGAAGGATTCGCAACGTATTTCGATGCACTGTTCTTCCAGCACGCGGATGGCGAAGAGAGTTTTCGGAAGAAGATGGACGAGAACCGGACTGTGTATCTGAAGTCCGATGTAATCACGCGTCCGGTCGTCGACAGCGCGCAAAAGGACTTGTTCGCGCTGTTGAACGCGAACAGCTACCAGAAGGGTGCGTGGGTGTTGCACATGCTGCGTGGCACGCTCGGCGACAGCGCGTTCTTCAAGGGGATCCGCACGTACTACGGCAAGCATCAGAACAGCAATGCGACGACAGCGGATTTGCGCGCGGCGATGGAGTCCAGCTCAGGGCGCAAGCTTGGCTGGTTTTTTCACCAGTGGCTCTATGCGCCCGGTTATCCGAAACTGCGCACTACAATGCGCTGGGATGCGGCTACGCACGAAGCCGTAGTCACACTCGTACAGACGCAGCCGACGACATGGCCGACGTTCCGGCTGCCGTTGACGCTGCAGCTGGCGGGTAGCACAAGAACGCGACACACCGTGGAACTGACTTTGCGCAGGCAGGTGTATCGCTTTAAAGCGACCGAGGCTCCGACAAGCGTGGAAGTAGATCCGGACGAACACGTGTTGAAGGAGATCGTCGACTAAGTGTTTTTGCAACGAGAAGCGAGGTGTTATGAAAATGTTGGTGTTGGGAGCCGGCCTTCAGGGCTCCGCGTGCGCATATGATCTTCTCCAGAGCGACGAAGTCGAGAGCGTCATTCTCGCCGATCTACACATCGAGGCGCTGCCTGCGTTTCTGCATCGGTATCGTGATTTTCACAAGCTGAAGTGTGTGAGCCTCGATGCGCGCGATCACGCGGCCGTGCGCGAGCTCATGCAGGGCGCGGACGGGTGCATGAATGCGCTGCCGTATTTTTTCAATCTCGAGATGGCGCGCATTGCAGTCGAAGTCGGGATTCACTACGCGGATCTGGGCGGCAATACCGAGATCGTATTCAAGCAGCTCGAGCTGGATGGCGAGGCGCGCAGCAAGAGTGTGAGTATCATTCCGGATTGCGGACTGGCACCGGGAATGGTCAACATCCTCGCCGCCCAGGCAATTCGTGAGCTGGACCGGACTGATGTGTTGAAGATTCGTGTCGGCGGTCTGCCGCAGCGGCCGGAGCCGCCACTCAACTACCAGGTCGTGTACTCACTGCAGGGCGTGCTCGACTACTACACCACGAAGTCATTCGTGCTCGAAGAAGGCCAGCTTGTTGAGAAGGCCGCGCTCAGTGAAGTCGAGATGATCGAGTTTCCAAAGCCGGTGGGGACGCTGGAAGCATTTCACACAGCGGGCGGTCTCTCTACAATGGCGTGGACGTACCAGGATCAGATTCGCATGATGGAGTACAAGACACTTCGTTATCCAGGACATGCGTACATCATGGCGGCGATTCGCGATCTCGGACTGATCGACACGGTGCCCGTCCGCGTGAACGGCGTTGACGTAGTGCCGCGCGACGTGTTCATCGCGCGCGTGGAGCCGCTGTTGCGTAAACCCGGAAGCAAAGATCTCGTCGCACTGCGGGTCGAAGCGGAAGGGATCAAGGATGATGCGCCACGTCACATTCAGTACGACCTGCTCGATTTCTACGACGATACTGCAGGGATCAGCGCGATGGAGCGGACGACCGGATATTCGCTGTCGATCACAGGACAGATGCAGGTGCGCGGGCAGGTGGCTGGATTCGGTGTTCGCACTCCGGACTTTGCAGTCCCCGCACAGCAGTACATTAATGAGCTCGCAAAACGAGAGGTGCGCATCAAGCGCGTCTCCGATGGTCGCACATCCCGCCGCGTAAAGGTCGAGCGACCGTAATGACAGAAATCAAACTCCAGAAGCGAAAAGTGCCGTTCTGGCCGTGGATCGTCGGCCTGGTCGTCGCTGCTGTCATCGTCTACGGGATCTCAAACCTCGTGACGAGCAAGGCCATCAACGTGATGCCCGTCGACTCGACGGCCATTGCCGCAGGCGGTGCGCCTGGTGGTGGCGATACTCCACCACCACCACTGCCGAGCTCGAGCCTCGAGGCACTGCTCCCCCTCGGAGTCGAAGACCTGACTCAGCGCGTCGCCGTGAATGGCGAAGTGGTCGGCTCCCCGTCCGCCGATGGGTTCTGGGTCCTGAGCGATGAGAACGTCGTCATCTTCGTGCGCGGCGCTCCGCCCGCAAAGCTGGGTGCGCGCGAAGAGAACCTGATGGGCCGGCTCACGGCCGCGAAGCCGGGCGAAGCCGACAAATGGCAGGAAAACGCGAAGCTGAAGGAAGCGCGCGGCTGGATCATGACCCGCGACATGTACGTGCGGGTCGGAAATGTCGTCGCCAAGGATTCCGCCAAAGCCGCTGCTGCGGCGAAAGGCAAGAAACCGGCAGCGACGCCCAGCACCGCCAAGCCCGCAGCAAAGACCGGTACCTGAGCCACTGAGGCCGGCCCGGAGCGGGAACACTCGGCCCGCCCCGGGGCATCAAAGGGTATGCGATTCCAGAACCTGTTTCTTGCAGCTCTGCTGGCCCTTCCCGCTCCCCTCCTCGCCCAGCAGTCCGATCTGTCCGAGACGACGCGCGAGTCCTACACGTTCCTCGGCACCCGGCTCGTCATTGATGTCCTGACCGACGCGCCCGGCACGCTCCATATTCTTCGAGGCGATGGCGGATCGGTCCGCGTGACGGCGAGGGCCAAGGACGGCTTTGCGGGCATGGCGATGTCACCGGAAGACCGGGAGCATCTGAGTCTCACTGCTGTCGGCGCGCAGAAAGTCGACTTCCTGGTCGTCGTGCCGAGCTACGCCCGGGTCGACATCCGGCTCCCCAAACATGACGTCGCCGAAAGCTTCGGCACCCTCCAGAAAATCGCCACCTTCAAGTTTGGCGAGGAGCCCAGGCCTCCGGCACCTCCACGCGCTCAGACAGCGCCGCCATCCGACCTCCCACCCATCAACCCCGCCACCGGCTACAGCGCCGTGAGCGCGCCCCACATGCTCTCCGTGATACGGCCAGGAGAGTTCCGCAGCGCCACCATTCGCCTGGAAGGCTCCCGCTTCGAGCTGTCCACCGACCAGCCACTCGATATGGCGCCTGCCGGCACGGGTGTCCTCGAAGTGAAACCTACCGCTCCCGGCGAAAACCTCACCGTCATCATCCCTCTCAACACGACCGACTTTGTGCTGCAGGTGGGCGGCCGGCCAGCGCTCATCGCACGGAACGGCATCTGGCAATCCCTCTGCGCTTCAGTGACCGAACAGAGTCTCTCGAACGGCCGGCGGTGGTGGACGTTTGCTCCCTCCCGCGCCAACGAGGAGTGCACCGCACCATCTCGTTAGCATCCAGTCCCAGGACCATTGGTTTTCGGGCTGCTTCGGTGTATATTCGGGATGCGTCCGGGAACGTGGGCGCGGCCGTGCGAGTTTGGTATGTGTAAGGCGCAGAAAATGGTGTGGTTATTGGCCTTTCCAGTTCTCAAACG
>JBBQYT010000004.1:0-14203 GCA_038208385.1 Longimicrobiales bacterium
CGCCACACAGATTGCAGTAGCCGTTGACACGACCAGGCCGGCGGCAACCAACCTCCTTATTTCATCTGTGTCACGCTCGCCATCGCTTTCAGCGATCAACCACGGCAGAACACCCAGCACGCCGAGGTCGATCAGCGCCGAATAACCGATCAGCTCCGCATAGCCCAGCCACAAACCGTACGACGCACTGCTCACCATCCGCAGCGTGTAGGGCACAATGATCACGCCCGATGCAATCGCAAGCCCGAACTGCAAGTAGCCAAACGTTGCGCTGATGCTCGCGCGCTGGATCCTGCTCACGCGGTGTTACCTCTGCGCAGCGCCATCCGAACCATCTGTGCACCCGCGTCCATCAATGCACGAGCCGATGTTTTCCTAATCCATGTTTTGCGCCCGCGTGAGCGCTCGCGATCGACCTCTGCACACCAGCGCTCGAAAAATATCCGCGCATTGCGGAGACCCAGTGCCATGCGCTGCTCGGATGGCGTTCGCGAAAGTGTCGAGCTCAACAGATGCTCGTACGCACCCGCGCGCTCGTACCCGTGCGTCGCAATGCGCCAGCCCGCCGCACGGATGCGCATGCACAGGTCGGCTTCATCCCATTCCGTCGGGCGAAAAACTTCGTCGAGCATTCCGACTTTCTGCACGCATTCGGCGCGCACTACCCACGGACGCATCACCACATCGACTTCCTGCAGGCGCAGCCAGTTCAACGGCCCGACGCCAATCGTGCTCTGCGCCCGCTCCCACGACGTTGACTCTTCCCACGTGGTCGGCAAATCCCGGCATGGACCAAGAATCAAACCGCGACTCAGACTGATCAGACCGATATCGCCATACGCATTGAATGTCGCGACCAGCTCATCCGGCAGCCACGACTTTTGCAGAAACATGTCGTCATGCCAGCTCATCACCAACGGCGCGCGCGCCTCGCGCAGTCCGCGATTCGTGCACATCAGCTCGTGTACGTTCTCCTCGTGCAGGACGCGCAGCACACGCGTTCCCCACGTCGTTCGCGCAACTTCGCCGAGATATTCGCGCGTGCCATCCGTACACCCGTCCTCGATGACGATGATCTCGATGGGCGCATGAGCTGCAACCGTGCTCCAGCACTCGATACACCGACGCAAAACGGCCAGGTTGTTATGGGTGGCAATGATGACGGAGAGTCGCGGCTCCACTTCCCTCTCTGCGTACTCCACTCAACACTCCTCGCCGATCGCGCGCAGGATGTCGCACGACATGTCGTCCCATGAGCGTGCGCGCAGCTTCTGCGAAGCATCGAGCGCCTGGGTGCGGTGTGCCTCGAGCTGGCTGCGCCAGCGCATCAGCACGCTGTCGATTTCCCACGCATCCGCCGGATCTTCGAGCTGCAGCCCGGCCAGCTCGCGCGGAATCAGCTCGGCAATGCCAGCATCCCGACTCACAACCGGTGCGAGCCCGCAACAAATGGCTTCGTGTACCGCAAGCCCATATGCCTCGTAGCGCGACGGCGCCACGATCGCATCACACGCCCACAGCGCAGGCCGCACATCGGATTGGAAACCGAGGAACTGCACGCGCGCGTCGAGACCGGAACGCCGCACGCGTTCGCGCCACAGCGGCTCTTCTGCGCCAGCGCCTACCACCGCCAACCGCGCATCCCACGAACTTCTCCGTGCGAGACTCCGCCACGCGTCGAACAGCGAATCGAAACCTTTCCGCCTGTCGCCGAGGGCACCAACGAACACAATGCCGGGCGCATCATCGTTCCATCCAAGTGCCGCGCGCGCAGAATCGCGCTCTTCTTCCGTCGGCGGACGAAATCGCTGAGCATCAGTGCCGTAATAAACGGTGTGCGCATCGCCGGGTGCTACTCCAAGCAGCTCGATCGCATCTCTGCGCGTACGCTCCGAGTTTGCAATGACGTAGCTGGCCGCCTGTACGGCGTCGTGCTCGGCTTTTAGAAAGGCGCGATGACGCCAGCGCGCAACAGCTCCACGCAGCGCGCCGTTGCGCGCAATCGGCGTGTGCGCAGCGTGAACGTAGTGCAGCCAGTTAATATCGCAGGCGATGGCATTTCCGCCGTTCACGAGCGCACGGCCATCGCCTGCAAGCGCACTGGCTGCCGCCTTCCGTCCTGCTCGCGCAAGCATCGGCACACCCAGCATCTCACGCCCGAACGGACGCGCCACCGGCGTCGAGTGAACGGCGCGCTCTTCGAGAAGCAATGCATCGACGCGAAACGCGACGAGGTTCACGTCCCAGTTCGCGCGCGCGAGATGCTGCGCAAACATATAGTTGGCGGCATCCATGCCGCCGGTGCGCACAAAATCGCCGGCGACGAGAGCGAACTCCCTCAAAAAACTGTGCGGCTGTGAGGATTGAACAAGTCCGGGTGCGCTTTGGCTGCAACGGCGAACAACAGCGTCGTAAGCAGCCAGAATTCCAGCCCGGTCTGCGACATGAAGACAGGATAGGAGAACATGAGTGCCACGATGCCGATGATGTATCCGATCAGCACCATTCCCCAGACGGCGAGGCCTTCATATCCGGGGGGGTCGGGCTCGCGCGAAATATTCCAGACAGTGCGCAATGCCATTGCAAGCGCAACGCAGTACGCGATGATCAACGGTAGGCCACCATCGAACAGCCAGCCCGTCCACTGCAGCTCGGCCCACAACCCCTCACGCCCGGCGACATTCTCTTCACCGAAATACGAGGCCATCATGCCCCAGCGTGCCAGCCCTGCGCCCAACGGATATTTCGGCAAGTCCTCCGTGATCGTCTCCTCGAGGAATTTGCCGCGATTCGAGTAGTAGACCTGCCCCGGCTCGGATGTGATCAGTGAGCCGACACGATCGTTCACATTCGCGCTCGCGACGGAAATCGCAGTCTTGAAGCTGATCACGATCAACAGCGCGACGACTGCGCCCAGGCCACCAAGCTTCGCACGCTCACCGCGCACGACCAGCACCGTGACGACGACGACCACGCAGATCATCGTCGTTACGAGCAGCGAACGAATCTGCGACAGGTACAAAACGATGAGGCCGAGCATCATGGACGTGATTGACGCGACGGTCATGCGCCCGCCGCGCGCGGTGAGGAAGAATCCCATGCCGAGCAGCACTGCATACAAGCCGGAGATTGCTGCGCCACCGGGAATGTCGCTCAGCCCCATTGGCCGCAGCACGCGCACGCCGCTCGATGTGACGATCATGAGCGTGTTGAGATAGCCCTGTCCCTGGCCGAGAATCATCGGCGAGATGCGCGGCTGAAAAACGCCGGGCACGTAAACCTGCAGCACACCGAGACTCGCACTGACGGAATGGTACGTCCACAAAATCAGCAGCGAACGGCGCAGAGTCAGGAATTCGACATCGAGACGGGGTACCCAGAATAGCGGACCCAGAATCGCGATGTACATTCCCAGCTGCGCAACCGATGCCAGAAGTGTGTTGCTGTTTGGATGGAGAATTTCGAGTCCGATGATGCCGAGCACGAGCAGTGCCGCATTGCGCGCAGGATGCACGGGCCCGCCTGCGCGCGTGAAGAACAACATGGCAATGCTGGAGCCGAATGCAGCGGCACGGAACGCCACGCGCAGTCCGCCGATCGGCGAGATCAACGCGAGTGTCGAAAGAATCTGAAAAAGCACGAACGCTTCGACGACGCGGTAAGGCGGCAACACTGGCGCCGATCCGCCCTCGATAGGATTCCACGCCCGCCCGGACAGCGCTCGTTGTTGGTTCATGTGGGCCCAGCCACGCCGGGCGCCAGCCAGAGCTGGTGCGGCCACATGTCCGTTGGGTTCAACTCGTCCGTAGCCTCCATGAGCTCCGCGGCATTAATGGTCCGCGCATACGCATATCGGCGCGCCGCGTTCTCAGAATGCGCAACCCGCAGCGCGCGGTAACCAACCGACAACAGCAAATCGCGAATCGCGACGTAATCGAAGCCTGCGTGGCCCACGTGCAGCTCCAGCAGGATCCTCGCGTACGCACCTTCCGCCAAACCCGTGGCCATTCCGTTCAGCACTCTCTGCTCCGCGCCTTCCACGTCGATCTTCACGAGATCGACCATCGCAATGCCACGCTCGACACGCACCTCATCGACAGATACCGTTGCCACGTCGAACGAAGGCTCGCCGGCGACAGCACTGCCCAAACGCGAGACGCCGCGATTGTCCGCATGGTCCGCATGCCCAACCAGTGTAGCGCTGCCCGTGCCCTCCGCTGCCGCAACGCACAACACTTCGACACGGTCCAGACCATTCATCCGAACATGCTCCCGCAACAAGCCGACTATGCGCGGGTCCGGCTCGAACGCGACAACACGCCCGGAATCACCTACAATGTGTGCAGCAATCAACGAAAAATAGCCGATGTTCGCGCCCACATCGAAAAACGTCATGCCAGGCTCCAGTAGCGCGCGCATCAATACCGTCTCCGCGGGACTGTATCGGCCCGTAAAGCAAATCTCACGGATGATCGAGTCCCTTGGGTCGTACTCAAACCAGTATCTGCCGATGTCCGCCGGCAGTCGCATGCGAAACTTTTTGCTCGACAGTCGCGCGAGCTGATTCATCAGCACGTAACGCCCAAAGGGCAGCTGCGGAAGCAGCCACGACGCAAATCGCGCCCACACCGGCGCGGTGCGCATCAACCGGCCATCGAAGGTTGCTTCCGCGCGACCAGCATCACATTGTCCGAAAATGCGCGCGGAAATCGCCGTGACAAGCCACGTGGATAGTGCGAGCCCGACAAAGGCATGCGCCCGCGCTCCGTATATTCGATCTTCGCGTCCACCAGACCCGCCTCGCCGGCAATCCGCAGCAGGTCCACTTCCAGCAGCGCGGTAACGTGCACCGGATACGAGCCATCCTGGAAAGCGTTGAACCGATTCTTCAGAACCAGCGTCGCCTTGCTGAGCAGGCTGAGCTGGTTGGGCGTGGACACGAGCAGCCAGCCGCCCGGCGCAACCAGGCGTGCAAGCTCGCGCACGAACGCCCGCGGATTCTCGAGATGCTCCACCACCTCGAGAGCGGCCACCACCTGCGCACACTCGGAATCGACCGGCACCTTCGGCTCGTTCAGGTCGTGCTCGACAAAACGCACATCCGCCGGAACACCGTCATAGCGCCCCGCATCAATGCCAATGAGCTCATCAAAACGACCCCGCATCAGGCGCAACAGCGCACCACCGCCGCAGCCCGCATCGATGAGCGTGCCCCCGTAAGCGCCGCGCCTGTCCAGCGCGCGCTGGGCAAGCGCATACACGGCGTCACCGCTCGCGCCACGCGTCGGTGCAAGCCTCTCTTCGAGCGTAGCCCGGGACTCCGATCTCATGTGGTCTCAACCGCGCCGATGGCGCGCGCCAGAGCTGCATGCAACCGCTCGAGCTGCTGCGGAGGATCGCACAGCGCGCGCGCTCGCGCGGGAGCGCCCGCCGAAAGCCGGGCACGCAATGCACAATCACCAACGAGATCGCCAAGAACACGCGCGAGCTCATCCGTATCTTCCGCGTCAACCCGAAAACCGCATGTTTCGTCGACAACTTCAGCAGAGCCGCCGATCCTGCTCACCACGACAGGCAGTTCCGCATACATCGCTTCCACGATCGCAACTCCGAACGGCTCCGGCGTAGCGCTCGGCTGGCAAAAAATGTCAGCAGCACGCAACAGCTCGCGCGCGTCACTACGCTCGCCGAGCAATCGCACGCGACCGGCCAGCAGCGCATCCCCACTCAGTGTCTCGAGCTTCTGCATGTAGCTCTTCTCGTGTTCTCTCTGTGGACCGCCCACAATCCAGCACTGCCACGGTGCACCCGGCATCGCCGACAGCGCTCGCAACAATCGCAGCTGTCCTTTCCACGGCTCCATCCGCGCAACCTGCACGATCACCACATCCGCCGGACCGGCGCCCAGCCCTTTGCGGAGCGCCTCACGGCGCGCATCGCCGGGCGAGGACTTCTCCTCAGCTACCGGACAATAAACCACGTCGCTTGCAACACCATCATACAGCTTGTGCAGCGTGCTTTGCGTGTACGCACTGTTGCAGATCACACGCGCCGGATGAACCCGACGCGCCCAACGCTCGGTCCAGTGCACACCCGTCGCGACATCGTGCTGCCAGAGCACCAGCGGCACATGTGCACGCAGCGCGACTCGCCCAAACAGCGCCTGCGCCCAGAACGCATGGCAGATCACAACATCCGGTTTGCGCTCGCGGAGCACACGCCACAGTCGCCGGCGCGCACGCAGCACACTCACCGGGCGACGCATCCGCACCGCGCCGAGATCGTGCACTCGCGCCCCCGCGCCGACAAGCTCGTCCTTCAACCGGCCATTGAAGCACAACGCAAACTCGGACTCGACAGCGCGCACATCACGCGTACGTGCAATCGTCGCAAGCATCGCTTCGATCCCGCCATATAGATTGCCACTGTAAACGTGCAGGACCCGCATCAACGACGCCGGCGCGCAGCAATGCGCTCATAAAGCACCGCGAACTCGCGCCCGATTCGCCTGCTGTCGAACTTCGCAAGCGCGCTCGTACGACCCGCGGCACCCATGCGTGCGCGCAAATCCGCATCGCCGACAAGCGTCCGAATACCAACCGCAAGGCCCTCAACATCGCCCGGCTCGAACGCAAGCGCATCAACGCCCGGCGCGATGATCTCCGCAGCACCGCCCGCCGCACTCACAATCACAGGCTTCCCACACGCCATCGCTTCCGCAATCACAAGACCGAACGGCTCCGGTTGCGTCGTTGCATGCACAACCACATCAAGCGAGCGGATCGCAGAAGCGATATCGCCTACAAATCCTGTAAAGCCGACACGGCCTTCGATGCCGAGCTCGCGAACCAGTGCATGCAAGCGCTCCAGCACCACTTCACTCCCGCGTGTATCGTAGATCGGACCGCCCACCACATACGCCATCACCCGTGCATCATCCACCGCCGCAATCGCGCGCAGAAATACCTCGTGACCCTTGAAGCGGCCCATCGTCGCAACCAGACCCACACGCACAACATCTCCACTTCGCTTCGCGATACCTGCGAGCGCATCGAGATCCACACGCTCGCCGTCCGGCGCAAACACATTCAAATCCACGCCGTTCAGCACGACCTCGATCGGAAACTCACCGCCAAGCGCATTGCGCGCATCCTTTGCAACCGCCGGCGAATTGGCAACCGCAAGCGCGCAGCTCGACCGGTACGCACGCAGCACACCCGCCATCAGAGGACGCGTGCTCGTAAAATCGTGCAAATGCCACAGCAACGGCATCCCGCCCGTCCGCGACCACGCTCCCAGCACATCCATCTTGTAGCCATTGCTATGAATCACGTCCGGATCGATCCCACGCAGCACCGCTCGCAGCTTCAGCGCGTAACCCAAACTGCCCAGGACTGCCATTCCTCCGCGCACGAGTCCGGCCACCGCTCCGCCCGAATCACCAACCCGCGCCAAAGCCCCGGGAAACGGCACTGCAATCGTTCGAGCGCCCACCTCCATCGCCCGTTCGAGAAATGGCCCCTCTCGTGCACTGACTACAACCAGATCCCAGCTGGGACGGTATTCCCGGAGCGCCGAAATAAGATCCAAAAGGAGCCGTTCAGCACCGCCAAGCTGACCTGACGCACTCAGAAACACGATCTTCATCTAGGACCCGGCCCCCGGCGAGGTTATCTTTGAGAATCCCCTTATACCATTATCAGTCCGAAAGATGCCGGATGCGGCGGGCTTTCGGAAGGAAGAATATGAACCAGCGTAACACTAGACGCGAGTTGAGCGGTGTGCCGGAAGGCGGCACCATGGGCTCCGCCACGTTTATGCGCTGCCTGGTTCTGGCTACTTTCTTCGCACTTCCGGGCCTTTTGTCCGCGCAGGAGAGCAAATCACCGAGGACTGGAATGGTCTCTTTGCCGGCTCCTGCGTCTATGAGCCGGCTGGATTCGCTGCGGATCAGTTATCACCTCCCGGCGCCTCCGGTTGGAATGATCAACGCGCGCAAGCGCGGCAACTCGCCCGGCACGACAATGGGTTCTCCGAGCGCGTTTGGCGCGCGCTATGGGGATGTCTTCGCTGGTGCTGGTTATCAGGCGCGGACACGGTACACGAACATTCGCGATGGATCGGTCGTTGTTGGCGTTGGGTTGGGCAATCCGATTCACAAGGTTGGCGTCGAGATCGCCCTGACATCGTATTCCACGGTCCGCAGCGGGTTGGGTAGCACGGGCGGAGTGAGTTTCAAGGTCCATCGAATTCTGCCGCATCTGTTTGGAGTGGCTGTCGGAGTGGAGAATGTTTTCGATTGGGGCGGCACGGATGGCGGCCGGAGTGTGTTTGCGGTGGGTAGCAAGGTGATATGGCTGGGCAATCCGAACCGCCGGCTGTTCAATTCGCTTTCACTGTCAGCAGGCTTGGGGAACGGCAGATTTCTTCGTGAGGCCGATGCGCTGGCGCATGCACATTTGGTCAATCTCTTTGGAAGTGCATCGCTCCGTTTGCTTGGTCCTGTTTCGGCCGGAGCGGACTGGACGGGCCAAAACCTGAACGTGGGATTGTCGGCGGTGCCGGTTAAAGCCGTGCCGATTGTCTTCAGCATCGGGTATGCCGATATCCTGACGCATTACGCAGGCGATGGTGCACGCTTGATCATGGGAATTGGTTATGGCATCGACTTTACGCACCGCGTGGCGCAGCCCGATGACTCAGCAAAAAGGCGACAGAACGATGACCGTCACTAGAAGCACGGCGCTCATCGCGCTTGCACTGGCTCTCTGCGCCGGTCGTGTGGATGCTCAATCCGGCGGGCAGTCGGACGTCACGGGGCCGCCGGTCACCAGCGGTGACATTGTCGGCGGCATGTTCATTCCTACGGGCCCGACGAGTATCGGCGCGATGGACTTCCTGCGCGCGCCTGCTGCCAGCGCGTATGCGTCGGCAGCACTGCGACTCGAAGCACAGCTGCGCGCGGGCGCGCTCACAGCTTTCAAGGATGCGTCAACGACGATTCGCATTCCTGAATCGACACAGCGCAACCTGCTCAACCTCGTGCGTGGAATCGATTGCAAAGGCGCCGAAGACAGCCTCGTTCACGCGCTCTTACAGTATGAGAACCTCGCGAATTCGTATGCCGGGACGCCGGACGCGATTGCACGACGTCTCGCACACTCGCTGTGCGACCTCACATCGCGTGCGGCTACCGTCGATCCCACGCGCCAGAATACTTTCGCGGCTGGACAGATCCAGGAAGCCGTTGCTGCTTACAATGCAGTCATCGACAACAGCAACGAGGTTTTTCTGCTGAGCCCGCCACCGGAGCTGCTCGCCATCGGATCGGCGCTCGCCACGCTCGTCAATGACGCCTGGAACGCAACGCCATCTTCGACAGTTGCGCGCGCGCCATCACGCGAGTCGGCGCTGGCACCGTCCCCGCCCAAATACACAGCTGCAACACCCGGCACTGCAGGCATCACTCTGTGTGTGGTCGATCCATCGATAAAGGGCGGACTCAAGTCCGTCGATGCACTGCAGAACCTGAGCAACGGTGACACGACGATCGTCGTCAACGGCTCGACGGTTGCGCTGTCATCGACCCTTCCACGCGTGCCGGTCCTGGAGGAAGCGCTCTGGTTCCAGCGCGGGCGTCCGCTCGAAGTCGGCACGAACGAAAAGATCCAGTTCACGCAAATGGGGCTCGCGCGCGTCATCGATGTCTCCAGTCTGAATTTCCTGGGCACCGTCAACGGTCTGCCGGTTTACACCGATCGCAGCAGCATGAGCGCCGTTGCAGAGATGGACGCTGGCGCTGATCTCACCGCAATGGTCGACCAGAATCCTGCTGTACGAAAGCTGTTGGCTGAGAAGCTTGCGATGGTCTACGTACCGCTTCGCCAAACCGGGTGTCTGTTCCAGCCAATGCAGAGGGTCGAGCAGGTTCGGAAGCCGCGGGAGTAGCGCTGCGGGGTTGGCGCTAACTGCCGAGCCCTTCGAATTCTTCAATGCGGTGTCGCAACTGGGACGGTATCTCCATCGGCCGATGCTCAGAATAGTCATACATCACCTGCACACTTCGTCCTGTCACCAGCAGCTCACCAGCCCCCGAGCGCGCTTCGTATTCAATGTCGAAGCTTTTTGTCCCCAGTCGTGATGTACGCACCGAAACCTGCAATGTATCCGGAAACAATGTCCGCGCGTGATACCGGACTTTGAACTCACCCATGATGTAATCGATCGACTGCACATCCTCGCGCCCGGCAACCTCACGCCAATACGCAGCTCGCACCTGCTCGAAGTAAATCAGTGGAAGAGAATGGTGCACGTGCCCCATCGGATCGAGATCGCGAAAACGAACCTCTACCGGTCGGCGGAAACGAAATTCGCCACCACCAGCCTCACTCATTGGCATCGCCTCCCGCTGCCCGTACTATCGTGCCCGCCGCAATGACCACCAACCCACCCACGATGCCGAAGACTCCCGGGAAAAACAGTGGCGTCGTTACCACGCCCAGAATTGCAATCGCCATCCCGATCGTCAGCAGGACAACGCCGCCCAGGATGATGCGTCCCGCACTCCGGGATATTTCCATGTCAGTCTCTCCGAATTGTCGGCAGTTTTGTAATCTCTCTCAACACACGGTCATGCAAATCACGATTGCTGCTCGCCGCGGTGCCGCGCACTGAAGGCTGCGGCTTGTTATAGCGAAAGGGCTCTCCAAACAAGTCCGTTGCCACGCCACCCGCCTCTTCGACAAGCAGCGCGCCCGCACAGACATCCCATTCGCTCTTTGGACCCCGACTGAAGAATACATCGCCCGCCCCGGACGCCACGCCCGCCAGCTTGTACGCAGTGCTGCCAAGCGGCTTGAATTCCCATCCCGAGCGCATTGAATCAAAATCTCCGCGCGAAATCTCACTGCGCGATGCGAGCAGCACAGGCTTGTCGCGAAGCTGCACGCCGGATGACAGCATCATCCTCCGCGGCTTTTCCGTGCCGTGCGCCATGAACGCGCCCTCACCCTTTGCCGACCAGTAGTATTCACCGGTCGCAGGATTACACACCACGCCCAACACCGCCTCGCCCTTGTGCGCGAGGCCGATCGAAATAGAGAACTCGCGCCGTCCTGCAATGAACGAGCGCGTGCCGTCGATCGGATCGACAATCCACACTGTCTCACGCTCGAGACGTTCCGGACTGTCCGCAGTCTCCTCGGACAGCCAGCCGTACTCCGGCCGCGCCCCAATCAACAAATCCCTGATGATGCGATCCGCTTCGAGATCCGCCTTCGTGAGAGGCTGGTCCGGCGATTTGTGCACAACCTCGAGCGGCAAACCGAACCACCGCATCACAGCTTCCGCTGCGCTCCGCGCAGCAGAAATCGCGAGCTCGAGGTCGCGCGCGACTTCGGTCATATTTCGATCTCTGTGATGCGTCTCACGCCCGCGCGGAATGGCAGGATGATCGCGGCAGCGGAAAGCGCTGCTGCGATCGCAAAGCCCAGCACGAGGAACACCATTGTCGGGCGATCGATCGGGAGGTTCTCGGCACGCGCGTGCAGGAACGCATACACAGGCCACGCCTCGGCGACGACAACCGCAACGAGATACCCGGTCGCGACCATCATGAACAACAAGCCACCAAAGCCGGTCGAGATCTCCGCCGCATTGTCATTCTCGAACCGCGGAAACAGCGCGCCAAACCCCAGTGCAATGGAGCCGATTGCAAAGCTCATCACCGTAATCGTCACGATCGACAGCACCATCATGAACAAGTCGACTTTCAGGATGATGTTCGTTCCGATCGTGAGTCCGAGTGCGAGCACCAGCAGCGGCGTGAGACCGACCCAGTACTTGGTCCACATCAGCTTGCGCATGTTGAGCGGCGATGAGCGCAGCAGCCACAGCATCCGACCCTCGAGACTCACTGCCGGAAACAGAAACCGCGCCGAGATCGCCGCCAGCACGAAACCAGCGAGTCCAAGATTCAGAAATGAAACGACACTGACCAGGAAGAAGCCGACTTTTTCTCCCGTGTGCAGCGGCAGCACCTTCACATTGTAGATGTAGATGACGACCAGAACCACGAGCAGGATCAGCTGCGACCATTGCGTCGTATCGCGGAAGAACGTGCGCACATCCTTGCCGACGAGTGCGCCTGCCGATATCGACAGCCGGCCGCCCGTCAGCATATCGGTTCGTGAGCGTGCGCGCGGCGTTTCGCGAAGCGATGCACCTTCCTGCGCCTTGCTGAATCCCATGCGGTACAGGCGCGTGTGCAGCCAGCCGCCAACTACGAGAAATGCAGCGGCCGTCGTCACAAGCAACAACAGCGGAAACAGGTCTCCCGTCTGATCGCCTACGTGCAGTGTTGCCAGCAGCGATTGCATCGCCCACTCGCTCGGCAGCCACACAGACTGCGGCGTCTGCAGCGTAGCCACGAACTCGACAAGGTTCCGGAATCCCTCCGGCCGGGCAAGCTGCTCCGGCCGTACCACCCGAATGAACAGGATCAGCGCTGTGACACCAAACAACGCAACGAGCGCCAGCAGGTCGCGCGCCCGCCGCGCAGGGAACACATTCACCAGCACGAGCGTGATTGCAGTGCCGAGCACAGCCGGCAACGTCACATACGCAAGCAGCGTCACAATCGAGATGCCCGCATACAGAAATCCGCCACCGTACACTCGCCCGTATGCGACCAGGATCGGCAACAGTACCAGCACCGGCATCCATGACGATTGCGTTACCGTCTCGACCAGACGCGCCGCGTAGACGCGCAATGAGTCTACCGGCGCGGCGATCAACAGCTCGAGATCGCGCGCCAGAAAAAACGACGACAACGCAGTGATAATATTGGACAGCAGCAGAATCGACAGGAACCCGAGCAACACCAGCCCCAACAGTTTGGCGGCGAGGATTTCACCGATTCCCGCGGCACCGCGAAAGTAAATAAGCAGTCGATAGACAACCGCGAACAACATCGCCCAGAAAATCAGCGCAACGAGCAACAGCAAAATCACCCGCGACACCGTCGCAGTCTCGTGCGCCCGCCGTACACTCGCGCGTACCTTCGGCGCGAGCAGCAGCGGCATGCGGATGAGCGTACTCACGCTTCCAGCCGTACCCGGAGCGATGCCACCAGGTCGGTAACATCTTCGCCGCCCGTAAGCTTCAGAAAAATTTCTTCGAGATGTCCCGCACTGTCGCTCGCAGCCTGGTTACGCAGCTCTGCCATCGTACCCATCGCCCGAATACGGCCACCGTGCAGAATCGCTATGCGATCGCACAATGCTTCTGCAACTTCGAGCGTGTGCGTCGACAGGAAAACGGTCCCGCCCTGCGCAGCGAACGCCCGCAACAGGTCCTTGATCAGCCGCGCGCCTTTCGGATCGAGCCCAACCATCGGCTCGTCTACAATGATGACATCCGGACCGTGCACGAGCGCAGAGCTGATCAACAATTTCTGACGCATGCCGTGGCTGTAGCTCTCGATCAGCGTATCCTTCCACGGCGTCAGGTCGAACAGCTCCAGCAATTCATTCGCGCGCTCCTCCGCAACAGCGCCACTTCTTTCCCACAATCCGCTCACGAACGTAAGAAACTCCGAACCGGTCAGCTTATCATACAAAAACGGACGATCCGGTATGTACCCGATGTGGCGCTTCGCTTCAATCGGATCCGTCTGCATGTCATGACCGGCAATCTCGATTGTGCCACCACTCGGCTGTAGCACACCCACCATCATACGGATCGTGCTCGTCTTGCCCGCCCCATTCGGACCGAGAAACCCAAACAGCTCCCCGCTCTTCACGTGCAGGTCCAGCGGATGCAGCGCCGTGAACTCGCCGTACGTCTTGGTCAGTCCCGTCAGTCGAATCATTGCTTGCTCACCACATCGAGACGAAGGCGGCCAACCAGGCGGATCAGCTCGAGCTGACGAGCCAGGTCGCCAACGATGAAACGGATGTGAGAGGCATCCGCGGGATACTGCCCAAGCGTCGGATCCACCGCCATCCACCGATCGACCCATACTTCCGGCCACGCGTGGTAATAGAAACTGCCGCGCACGTACACGAGTCCTGTCGCCGTGCGCGTCGGCAACCCGAGAGCACGCGCGAGCGCTACGTACAACACTGTATGCTCGTTGCAATCGCCCTTGCGCGCCTCCAGTACCTGCAAAGCGCTCGGCACACTCAACGTGATTTCCTTTTTC
>JBBQYT010000005.1:0-13622 GCA_038208385.1 Longimicrobiales bacterium
AAACCTCGCCCCGGCCTGGGATCCAGGCTCCGCTTGATTTCGATGGCCCACATGGCGCCGCCAGGGCGGAAGACGCCGGACAAGCAGCAAATCGACGGGCAAATCGCGCTGAACGGACGTCGCCGAGACGCAGGCAAAAGCAACGGCCCCGCCAAGTCCCCAGACTCCGGGATGACGAGGCCGGTCGATTAGTGCTGGATCAGAACGACGACAGAGCTTCGTCGCGGGAATCCGAGATCTGGAAGAGCGTGTCGAGCTTGGTGAGCTCGAACAGCGTGCGCAGGTCCTCGTTGAGGTTGGCCAGGCGCAGCTCTCCGCCCTGTTCGCGAATCTTCTTGGACAGGCTGACCAGGACGCCGAGACCCGAGGAGTCGATGTAGCCGGTGTTCGTGAAGTCGATCAGGAACTTGCGCGACCCACCCTCGAGCTCCTCCAGGATCTTCTGCTTGAGCTCCTGACGATTACCAACGATCAGCTGGCCTTCGACATTGATGACGGTGATGTCGTTCTGCTTCTTGACTTCGAAGCTCATATCTCCCCCGGGTGTGGTTTTTGGCTGCCCCTGCAGCGGTGCATACAGCGTCGGCTGGGGGCAAAATTGGGGCCACCCGCCCTGGACGCAACTGGCGCCGAACTACAGAAGTGCTGTAATACAGGCAACGTTAACGATGTCTTCTATGCTTGCGCCACGGGATAAGTCGCTCAGTGGCTTGGCCAGTCCCTGCAGAATCGGGCCGATCGCATCCGCTTTCGCGAGTCGCTGCACGAGTTTATAAGCGATGTTGGCCGCGTCTAGGCCCGGGAAGACCAGAACATTCGCGCTGCCGGCTACCGCGGAGCCGGGCGCCTTCCGACTCCCGATCGCCTCGATCAACGCCGCATCCGCCTGCAGCTCGCCATCCGCCGGCACTTCGGGCAATCGCTGGCGGAAAATCTCCAGAGCCTCGCGCACACGCGAAACGCTGGCCCCTTCGGCGCTGCCCTTCGTTGAATACGAAAGGAAGGCGACGCGCGCTTCGTCTCCGACGATGGCTGTGCGCGCATGAACGGCCGCGACGGCAATGTCGGCAAGCTGCTCCGCCGTCGGCTCCGGTACAACGCCCGCATCCGTGAACGTCAGCACTTCGGACTCTGTGCCCCGGAACGGCGGCACAACCATGTAGAAGGAGGACGATATTGTGCGTATGCCTTCCGCGGGGCCGACACACCACAGCGCAGCGCGCAGCACATCCGCAGTGCTCCGCGCCGCTCCTGCGACGCACCCATCGACCACACCGGTACGCACCAGCAATGCCGCGTATATCAACGGATCCTTGAGCGCTTCTGCAGCATCGCGCGGCGCGAGCCAGCGGTGGCTGCGCAACTCCACAAGCAGGTCCAGAAAGTGGCCGCGACGCGCATCCTGCGCGGGATCGATGATCTCGATGTGTGCGGCGTCACCGCCGACGGCTGCAATGGCCGGACGAATGTCTTTTTCTGCGCCGAGCAGAACCGGGTCCACCAGGCCATCGCGCTGGAGCTTTGCTGCCGCGTTGATTGTGCGACTGTCGCTGGTCTCCGGCAGGACGATGCGGCGTCGGCGCGCAGCGGCGCGATGCCGGATGGACGTTAAGAACGACACGGGGCGCTAGTCCGCGGAAGGCTGCATGCTCGCAACCTTGGCGCGGACACGCTCGGCAATGGATAGCGCCACAAAATCGGTGATGTCACCGCCGAGCGATGCGATTTCGCGGACCAGCGATGCGGACAAAAAGGAGTAGCGCACGTCGGGGGCAAGGAAGACGGTCTCGACTTCAGCCCAGAGCTGCCGGTTCATGAGCGCCATCTGGAACTCGTACTCGAAGTCCGAAACGGCACGCAGACCGCGCACGATCATGTTTGCCTGCTGCGCGCGCGCGAACTCGACCAGCAGTCCCTGAAACTCCGCAGTACGCACGCGCGGCTCATCCTTGAACACCTCCGCAATCATCTCGACGCGCTCGGCAATCGTGAACAGGCCTTCCTTGCGCTGCGTCGCGCGATGCGCAACCGCGACAATCACGGTGTCCGAGAAATGCAGCGCGCGACGCACGATGTCTTCATGGCCGTGCGTAATGGGATCGAACGATCCGGGATAGACGGCAATCACGCTGCGACGTTCTTCACTCATTCGGGTGCCGGAATGGAAGTAATCACCGTGTCGCCATAACGACGCGCGCGGCTGCCCGGCAATTCGGGCACTTCGTCACTGACCCTGTGCTCAACCCATAGCGAGCCTGCGTACGGAACGCGCTCGAACATCTCGATCAGCGCAGCTGCAAAGCCGTGACCGTACGGCGGATCCGCGAGCGCAATGTCGAACGCATTGGCTTCGAGCGCGCGCGTGTATGCAAGCGCATCGACGCGCACAATCTCGACAGATCCGCTCGCGCCGAGCTTTTCGATATTCGATTTTAGCACGCGCAACGCCGGCGCGCCCTTTTCGACAAACGTCACGTGCTCCGCGCCGCGCGAAAGCGTTTCGAGACCAAGAGCGCCGGATCCTGAATAGAGATCGAGCACACGCGCACCGCGGATCTCCGGCTGCAGCGCACTCATCCAGGCTTCGCGTACGCGGTCTGTGGTTGGCCGCGTTTCAGTCCCCGGCGGTGCATCGATCACTCTCCCGCGCCACTCTCCGGCTATGATTCGCAATGTTTCGCGCCTTTAACAACGTTTCGTGGCGATCAATTATTTGTTCACGCGGAAGCCGCGGAAGACGCGGATCATAAAAAGACTTTGGATCATTTTGTGTTTTCCGCGTCTTCTGCGTCTTCCGCGGTGAATCAGTTGCCAGTCGAAACAGAAGCCTTCATATCGATTAACTTTGCCTGCAGCTCGGACCGGCCATTGAACTTGTCCTCGTGCAGCTGGAACGCAATGTCGATCGGCTGGCGCGTCACATCCATCTGGGTGAGACGATCCGCCATGTTGAATCCGATGGCCGGAATACGCGCAGGACCCTGCGCCAACTCCAGCTTCACGTGCACCTCGCCCACAACCCGCGGATAGCCGATCACGGTCACGTTGCGCGCCTCGAACACGGGCGCCGGGTTGCCCACGCCGAACGGGCCGAAGTGCTTGAGATACTTGTAGACATCGCCGACTGCGGCGAGCGGTAGCTCCAGGTCGACTTCCACTTCATCCATCAAATCTTCTTCGGTCAGCACCGAGCGCGCGTGCGCATTCAGCGCCGCACGGAACTCATCAATGCGGCTCGCGTCAATTTCCATTCCCGCCGCGTACTTGTGTCCGCCGAAACGCGTGAGCATGTGCGAGCATGCGTGCAGGCCATCGTACAGGTGGAACGGCCGGATCGAGCGCGCACTGCCTCGCGCACGCGTGCCGGTCTCATCCAGCGCGAGCATCACCGTGGGGCGGTGAATGCGCTCGACCACGCGCGATGCGACGATGCCGATCACGCCCGGATGCCAGCCCTTACCCGCGAGAACGACTGCGTAGTCCGTCAACGGGTCGTACGTCTGCTCGAGCATCTCGATCGCCTGCGCGAGCGTCGCGCGATCGACATCCTGGCGCGTGCGATTCTGAGCGTCGAGCTGTTGTGCGATACTCATTGCTTCGGCGTCATCCTCCGTCATGAGCAACTTCACGCCGAGCTGGGCTGCAGCCATTCTGCCCACTGCATTGATGCGCGGAGCCAGCACATGGCTCACCTGTCCCGCCCCGATGTGCGCGCCCGGCTCGAAGCCCGCGACGCGCGTAAGTGCGCGCAGACCGGCATTCCTTGAATCGCGCAGCACGCGCAAACCGAAGTGCGCGAACACGCGGTTCTCACCCTTGAGAGGCGCCAGGTCTGCAATCGTCGCCATTGCGACGAGGTCCAGATAGTACAGCAGGTCTTCGGTGCTTTTCCCGCGCGTGGACGCGAGCGCCTGGCACACCTTGAATGCGACACCCGCACCGCACAAACCCTTGTTCGGATACGTGCAATCGCTGCGGTTCGGATTCACCACCGCGATCGCGGCGGGCAGTGTATCGCCTGGCGTATGGTGGTCGGTGACGATGACATCAATGCCGGCTTCACGCGCAATGCGAACCGCGTCATGCGCGACAATGCCGCAGTCACCAGTGAGGATCACCGAAGCGCCAACTTCAACCGCTTTGCGCACACCCGACGCACTCAGGTCATAGCCATCATCAATGCGATGCGGCACGAATGCTTCGACGTTCGCGCCGAGCGAGCGCAGCACGCGCGCATAGAGCGTAGCGGAGCAGATGCCGTCGACGTCGTAGTCGCCGTGCACGAGGATCGTCTCTTCATGATCGATAGCGGCATTGATGCGCTCGACTGCAGCGGCGAGGCCGGCGAGCTCGAACGGGTCATGCAGTGCAGAGAGGCTTGGACGGAGATACAGCTTCGCCGATTCGGGGTCACCGAATCCGCGCAGCGAAAGCAGCTTACAGAGTGCTTCAGGTAGTTTTAGAGCGGAGACCAGAAGGGCAGTGTCATCGCCAGGGGAGCCCTCCGTATAGCGAGGGACCCAGCGTCGCGGCGGAGCGGCCAGAGCAGAGGGCAATGATCACTCTTCCGAATACAGAATGACACCGCACGCCTCGCAGCGCATCAGAGTGCGCGCAGCGCGAATTTCGGACTGTTGCTGAACCGGCAGCACGTTGAAGCACTGACCGCATGCGCCGTCCGCTGTGAGTGGGGCGAGGGCGCGGCGGTTGCGGCCCGAGTGAACGCGCTCGTACAGGCGGAGCGCCGTGGTGTCGATGCGAATGATCTGGTTTTGGCGTTGTTCCTGAAGTGCGTCGAGGACCTTCTCTGCTTCGGTTCGTGCGGCGAGAACTTCTTCTCGTTGCGGTGCAACTTCCGCGCGGAGTTTGAGAAGCTGCTTGTCCATGTCATCCAGCTTCAAATCCGTGCGCGTCACCTGCTCCATCAACTCCAGTGCCTCCTGTTCGTCCGCGTCCGTCGCGCGCCGAACAAGGTCCAGCTCTGTCCGCACAGCCGCCTGCTCGCGCTCGTTGCGTACACGCCCGGCACGCTCCTCGTATTGTCGAAGCTTGTCGCGCTTGTTTTCCGCCGACAGCTCCAGGCGCCGCGCATCTTTGCGTATGTCCACGAGCTTGCTGCGAAGTCCCTCGGTCTCGCGATCGAGTGTCTTCACCGGAGCTTCGACGCTCTCGAGTTTCGGACCAAACTGTGCGACCTGCAACTTCGCCTGCGCGATCTCGTTGTCCAGCGCCTGAAGGTCGAGCAGGGCCTTATACACGTCTTGCATTCAGCGTTCTCTCACGTGACGGGGACGGATCGGTCTCGACAGTCGTGGCATCGCCCTCATCCAGCTGGCTTCTCCCGCTTCGGCAGCTTGTCATGCCACCGCGCGGACTTTCTGAATCCCAGACGGTTGTCGGTGTCGAGCCGGTTCATCTCTCGCTTGATCTCCTGCATCTCTGCAAGCAGCGATTCATTCTCCTCGGGCGGTCCGTTCCGAAGCCGACGCTCGATCTCGGTACGCTTCAGCCACAGTCCGTTGATCCTTATACCCGCGATCGCCTCCGAATAGCTCCGGTCGCCATCCTCGATCACTTCGGGATCCGCGTGCAACGCCGCGAGGCGCACCGTCGCCGATTCGCTCAGCTCAACTTCTTCAACGCCGCTTTCATCGACAAGCGCTCGACTCACCAGCGCTTCGAAGATCTGCTGATTCACCGGATCACGGAAGTCCTCCGGATCGATCGCTTCCGCCGCCTGCTGCGTGCGCGCCGGATCCCGGATCATCAGCTTTAACAGCAATTTCTCGGACGACCATTCCTTGTCGCGAACCGCTCCACGGCCCGGTCCGGCCGGCGCCTGTTCACTCCGGCGGGGCGACGGACGGTAACTCGGGTCCAGCTCCCGCTCCAGCGTCTCGCGCCGCACCTTGGTTAATTCAGCAACGCGAGCCACGTAAATGTCTCGAAGGACCGGATCCGTCGCCGCACGCAACGTCGGCAGCAGTCGATCGAGCGTATTCCGCAAACCCTCACTGTCCTCGAGGTAGCCGCGCTCCTTCAGGATCTGCAGCTTCCTGTCGAGCACATCCGTCGCACCCTCGAGGTAGGACGCCAACGCCTCCGCACCACCCTTACGCGCCACCGAATCCGGATCCTCGCCCACGGGCAGCGTCACGACGAGCGGATGAATGCGCGCTCTCAGCAGCGCATCGCCGGTCTTGAAGCTGGCCCGGACACCCGCCTGGTCGCTGTCATACAGCAGCAGCGCACGCGACGTGTAGCGGGCAAGAAGAGTCGCCTGCTCGGGCGTCATCGCGGTCCCCAGGCCAGCGACCACGTTTTCGATTCCCCGAGCAGCGAGCGAAACGTAGTCCATGTAGCCCTCTACCACCAGCGCCACCCCCTCGCGCCGAATTGAGCCCTTCGACCAGTTCAGGCCATACAGCATCCGGCCCTTGTGGTAGATCGGCGTTTCCGGCGAGTTCAAGTACTTCGGAGCGCCCTCGGTTTTGCCCAGAATCCTTCCGCCAAACCCGACAATGCGCCCGCCCAGCTCTCCAAGCGGAAAAATTATACGGTCGCGCAACCTGTCGTACGGCTCTTTCTTCTCCGCGCGCTCGCTCTCCTTGATCAGTCCTGCCTCGAGCAGCACATCGTTTTCGATTCCGTGCTTGTTCGCGGCTTCGCGGAGTGCATGCCAACCATCGACTGCGTAACCCATCTCAAAACGCTCGGCCGCTTCGCGACTGATTTCCCTCGTCTCCAGATAGCGGCGCGCCTTCTCACCTTCCGGCGCGTCCCAGAGCTGCCTCTTGAAAAAATCCGCCGCGAATGCAATCGCCTCAAACAGCTTTCGATGCGGCTCCTCCGCGCGCTCCGTGGCACCCGCATCCGGAATCTCCACACCAACCCGACCCGCAATCTGCCGGACCGCTTCCTGGAAATTCAAACCCTGTCGCTTCATCAGGAACGTAAACACATCGCCCGACTCGCCGCAGCCAAAGCACTTGTAAAAACCCTTTGCCGGGACGACGTAAAACGACGGCGTCTTTTCCGAATGAAACGGACACAACGCACGAAACTCGCGGCCCGCGCGCTTGAGCTGCACCTGCTCGCCGACAATCTCTACAATGTCGGCGCGCGCCCTGACTTCATCGACGACAAAATCCGGGATCACGTTAGCTCCACCACCGTCACGCCGGTTCCACCTTCACCCATGCCGCCGGGACGGAACGCTCGAATGCGTTTGTCGGAACGCAACACTTCGGATACCACTTCACGCAGCACTCCGGTTCCCTTGCCGTGGATGATGCGCAGGCTCGGCAAACCAACGCTGATTGCTGCATCGAGGGCGCGTTCCAGGTCCATCTGCACTTCTTCCGCGCGCATGCCACGCAAATCGATTTCGGATTTGGCTTCCGTGTCGGGCGCTGTCCACGCCGGTGCCTTCACCCGTGCTTTCTTTTTTGTAGACGATGGCGCAGTGGCCGCTTCCTCGAGACCCGTGAGCGGTATCTGCAGTCTGAGTCCGCCCGTCTCTACTGTCGCGCGATTGTCGCGCAGCTCGACGATGGTGCCTTCCGCGCCTGTCGCGGCAATGCGCACGCGCGTGCCGACGCCGATCTCGTTTGGTGCTTTCCCCGGACGCGCCGCGCTGACAGGCTCGGGCATTCTCTCTGTTTGCGCCTGCGCTGCCTCCTCCACGCGCCGACGTGCCAGACGAACGGCATCATCGACGGCAGCTTCATCCATTCCCTCCGTTGCCATCGCGCGCAGCTCGCGCACGGCAGCTTCGACTTCTTCGCGCGCCGCAAGCAGCATGTCACGCGCCTGCTGGCGTGCACGCCGCTCCGCTTCCTGCTCGCGCTTCCGCACATTGTGCTCGCGCTCTTCGACGTTCTTGCGCAGCGTGAGCGCTTCGCGACGTTCGCGGTCCGCCTCATCGAGCGTCGACTGCATCACGCGTTCTTTTTCTTCCAGCTCCAGCAGCAAACGCTCGAGCCTGCGCTCCTGCTCGGGCAGAAACTCGTTTGCACGGCGCAGAATCTCTTCCGGAAAACCAAGTCGCTTCGCGATGGCGAGTCCGTAGCTTCGCCCGGGAACGCCCTTCAGGAGTCGATACGTCGGACGCAGCTCTACCGAATCGAATTGCAGCGATGCATTGACGACACCCGGCTCCTGCCCCGCGAGCTGCTTCAATTCGCCGAGGTGCGTCGTCGCGACGGTCATGGTCCCGCGACGCGCGAGCTCGACGAGAATCGCCTGCGCGAGTGCGCCGCCTTCGGCCGGATCGGTGCCACTCCCGATCTCATCGATGAATACCAGCGATGCGTGGTCCGCGTGCTCGAGAATCTCGCGCAGGTTCTTCAGGTGTGCAGAAAACGTTGACAGGCTCGCTTCGATTGATTGCTCGTCGCCGATGTCTGCGAAAAAGTCACGGAAGATCGGAAGACGCGAGCCTTTGCCGATCGGCGGGATGATGCCGGACTGCACGAGCGCGCTTGTGAGGCCGATCGCCTTCAACAAGACAGTTTTGCCACCGGTGTTCGGTCCGGACACCAGCAACACGCGCTCGTCCTTTTCCATTGTCAGCTCGAACGGCACGACAGGACCCGAGCCCGCGAGCAGCAGTGGATGTCTGGCGTCCAGCAGCACGTAGCCGGTGTCGTCTTCCGGCAGCACTTCCGGGCGATGCCCGTTGAAGTGCAATGCGAAGCGCGCGCGTGCGAACAACGAATCGAGCGTGATGAGCGTTTCGAGCGACTCCTCGAGCTGCGGCGCGTACGGGCGAAGCGATGCAGTGAGCTCGCGCAGAATGCGCTGTACTTCACGAATCTCGGCCATCTCGAGCTCGCGCAGCCGGTTCATCAATTCGATTGCGATGGGCGGCTCGACGAACAGCGTTGCGCCTGTCGCAGACTCGTCATGCACCATGCCGCCAACCTCGCCGCGTGCATCGCGCCGGATCGGGATGACGTAACGGCCCTCGCGCACAGTGACGGACGCATCAGCCACGCGCGTGCGGTCCGGCAACGACGCCATGTATGCCCCAAGCTTTTCGACAATGCGCGAGCGCGCACCGCGAATTTCGCGACGAACCTTGCTCAGCTCGCGCGAAGCATCATCGCGCACGCCGCCGGACGAATCGATGGCGCGCCGAATGGTTTCTTCTTCGCGCTCGAGCGATGCGAGTCGTTCGGTGTGTGCTTTGAGGATTGGATAGTCAGCGCCGTGCTGGCCGATTGCGCAGCGGGTTTCGCGAGATGACGCGAGCAGGACACCGGCATCGCGAAGCCAGACGCCTTCCCAGACGGAGCCCTCGATGCCGAGGCGACGGAGCGGCATACGCAAATCCGGAATCGTGGGCACTGCCCACTCTTCCGAGCGCAGCAGAAACGCGAGCATCTGGTCGACGCCGCGCAACTCTTCGCGGATCCAGCCAGGAGAGTCGGACGGTTCGAGCGCGCGCACGGCATCCGCACCCAGAGCACTCGACGCATGACCTGCGACAAGGTCCAGCGCCTCGGGATACTGCAGGACGACGAGCGCGTGCTTGTTCAACCCTCTGCTCCCCAGCTCTTCAATTCTTCATTCACAATGCGATTGGCTTCCTTGCCATCGAACTTGCCCTTGATGTCAGGCATGATCTTCTGCATGATCGCGCCAATCGTGTTTGCACCGCCGCCAATTGCACTCTTCACAAACGCACGCACATCCGCTTCGGCCATCTGCGCGGGCAGATAGCCGGTCAGCAGCTTTGCTTCCGATTCTTCCTTTTCTGCAAGCTCGGTGCGGCCCGCGTTCTTGAACTGCTCGATCGCTTCGCGCCGACGCTTCACTGCACGCTGCACGACTTCCTCCACTTCGCCATCGCTCAGCTCATGACCGATTTCGATCTCACGATTCTTGATCTCGGACAATGTTGTCGTCAGCAATTGTGTGCGCAGCTTGTCACGCTCGCGTCGCGCGCTGTTCAAGTCCGCCCGCAGACGCCCCTTTACGGATTCCGCCATTCTGTCTCCCTGTTCGCGCTCAGCCCGGCGGCCATTTCATCTGCCGTCCGCCGAGCACGTGCACGTGGATGTGATCGACCGTTTGTCCCGCCGCTGCCCCCGTATTCATCACCAGCCTGTAGCCACCTGCCGCTATCGCTTCCTTACCCGCAATCTCGCCCGCGGCGAGGATCAAACGACCCATGAGGTCTGCATCGCCAGGCTGCAGCTCACTCACCGACGCGATGTGGCGGCGCGGTATCACCAGCACGTGCGTCGGCGCCTGCGGATTGATGTCCCGAAACGCAATCGCGTGCTCGTCCTCATACACGAGACGCGCCGGAATTTCGCCGCTCACAATGCGACAAAAAATACAATCGGCTTCTGCCACTGGCCCCCCGGTTGTTGTGCGCGAAATCGCCCCCAACTCTGACCTCAGAAACTATGGCACCGCCCCAGCTTGCCCGGCAACTTGCGAGTCCCTGTAAAACAACGGAGACCAACATGCCCGTAGCAGGTCAGATTTCGAACGAGCTCGAACGCTGCGTCGTCGAGCTCCTGCAAGCACAGCCCGATGCGATGATTTCCATTTCCGACCTTCAGGCCGCCCTCGACACGCGCCTCGCCGAACGCGCGCCCGGACCCGTCACACTCATGACCGGTATCGAGCGCCGACCCGACCTGTTCCTGGTACTCGAACACGTCGAACATCTGCCCGGCGCGGAGACCTGGCCCCGCGAGTTGCGCAGCACCTACGACACTGCGTTCAGCAGCGCCGGCCTTGCCGCGGAGACTCACATTGCACTCGAGCGTAGTGCATCCGAGCCCAGCCTCCCGGCCGTTGCCGGCACCGACATACTGCGAGTGCTGCAACACTCCGTCCTGCGACTATGGCGCGTGCGCGAGAAACGGCAAACACCCGGACTCTCCGGCGCGGTCGAGCTCATCGACACCGTGCGCACCGCGCTTCACTCAAACAGTGACACCGAGTAGCCCGCTCCACCACTCGTCCTCGAGATCCTCGACGAGCAGAACGAAACCCGCGCGCTCTGCAGCCGCGATCATTGCATCCGCTTCCGTCTCGAGAATGCCGGAGAGAATCAGCCGGCCATCGCCTGAAAGAGATTTGTGAAATGCAGGCAATAGCGGCATGAGCACGCCGCTCAGCACGTTTGCTGTAATCAGGTCGAACGCGCCGCTTCCCGTCCTGTCGAGATACGCATCATCGACAAGCGCGCAATCGATGCAAACGCGCTCAACTGCGTCGTTGCGAATTGCGTTGTCCTGCGCGTTTTCGATCGCATCCGGATCCGATTCGACTGCCAGCACCTTCACCGCACCGAGGCGCGCCGCCGCGATCGCCAGAATCGCACTGCCCGTCCCGACATCGAGCACGCGGTCACCCGCGCGGATGCACTCACCCAGCAAACGGAGGCAGCCCCGCGTCGTCGCATGCTCACCCGTGCCGAACGCCATTTCCGGGTCGATTGTCAGAATGACATCGCCCGGCTCCACATCCGGCTCCGTCCAACTCGGCGCTACAACCACCCTCCCGAGCCGCCTAGGCCGTAGGCCGCGGCGCCATTCCCTGGACCAGTCTTCAGCCTCCTGCCAACACCACTCGACCTCACATTCTCCCACGGCCGCCTCGAGCGTCCGCCTCACCTGATCGGCAAACTCAGGAGCCGAGCCGACGGCCCGCGGATCAATAAACGTCACGAGCCCGCCATCGATTTCCTGCACGGCGCTCCCACCCAGACCGATGAGGGCATCACACATTTGCCCGGCGTTGTCGTTTTGCGAGCGTACAAAAAGCCGTAACCAGCGGTCAGTCATCAGATGTTTCCACGAAGTGGCCCATTCATGGGTCTATATCTTTTTGCGTCTGCACCATAGAGTAGTGCCTCCGATGAACATGTAGCAGTTGTCCGAAACAGGGACAGGTAGTACACCTATGTCGAAGACGATTCTATTGGTCGAAGACAACGGTGATGAACGAGCCCTGTATGCGACGATCATTCGCCATTACGGATACGAAGTCATTGAGGCCGAAAACGCGACGGAGGGGATGCGACTGGCGTGCGAGGCGCAACCGGACCTGATTCTCATGGATGTGCACATGCCAGACACGAACGGGCTCGATGCGGCGAAGCAGCTGAAGACGGATCCCGCGACTGCGCACATACCCATCATAGCGATGACGGTGAATCGAGTCTCGTCGGCGACGGTGCTGGAAAGCGGCGCCAACGCGTACCTGCCGAAACCAATCCTTCCCCGAGACCTCGGCCTCGCCCTCACGAAGATTCTGGGCACAGCTCCAAACGATTAGCGCCGCACATTGGCGCGGCGCTATTTCGTTCGGCTGGTCAGGCGGTGAAAGCTTCTTTCACCTTGGTCCAGAAGCCGCGTTCCTTGCCGTCATCGAGCTTTTCCGGCGGCGCGTCTTCGACCTTCGCGAGCTTTCGGAACTGTGCTTCCTGTTCCGAGCTGAGCTCGGTCGGTGTCCAGACGAAGATGCGCACGATCATGTCACCTTTGCCGCCGCCCTGCAGGTGCGGGAGACCTTTCCCGCGCATGCGCAGCATGCGACCCGACTGCGTTCCCGCCGGCACTTTCAGTTTAGCTTCGCCTGTGACCATCGGAATGTCGACATCGACACCGAGTGCTGCCTGGCTGAACGTGATGGGCATCTCGAATACGAGGTCGGCGCCTTCGCGCACGAAGCGCGCATCTTCTTCGACTTCGAGCACGACCATGATGTCGCCGGGGACACCGGAGCGCGGTGCAGAATTGCCCTGTCCGCGCAGCGTGATGTAGTCACCGGTGCTGACACCTGCGGGCACTTCGACATCGATTGCCTTTTCGCCGGCCTGAGTGCCGCGTCCCGAGCAGGTTGCGCAGACGCGCTCGACGCGCTGGCCTTCACCGCCGCACGTAGGACACGGCGAGACGCTCACCATCTGTCCGAGGAACGAGCGCTGCACGCGCCGGATCTCGCCGGTACCGCCGCACGCACTGCAACGCACGGGCTCGGCGCCCGCCTCGCCGCCGGTGCCCTGACACGGTTCGCAGGTTTTTTGCACCTGCAGTCGCATGCTCTTCCGAACGCCAGTGGCAACTTCGGCGAGTGTGAGCGGCAAACGCACGCGAATGTCGGAGCCGCGCGTCTGGCGCGGGCCACGGCCGCGTCCCTGCGCCGCGCCGAAAATGTCCTCGAAGCCACCGAACGCGCCACCGAAATCGCGCATGAAGATCTCGAGTGCGTCGGTGAAGTTGAAGCCACCATACGCTCCGGCGCCCGCGGTGCTCTTCACACCGGCGTGACCGTAGCGATCGTATGCGGCGCGCTTGTCCGGATCGCGCAGCACTTCATACGCCTCGGTGCACTCCTTGAACTGCTCTTCGGATTCCTTCGAGCCTTCGTTTTTGTCCGGATGGTACTGCAGCGCCAGCTTGCGATAGGCCTTCTTGATTGTGTCGCCGTCCGCGTCGCGCTGAATCGTCAGAATTTCGTAGTAATCTCTCATTGCCATCGTCGTGGGAGTCTTCGGTGCGACGTATCGTCTATCGTCTATCGTCTATCGTCTATCGTCTATCGTCTATCGTCTATCGTCTATCGTCTATCGTCTATCGTCTATCGTCTATCGT
>JBBQYT010000006.1:0-13568 GCA_038208385.1 Longimicrobiales bacterium
GGCCCTCGTCGCACGGTCGTACGAAGAGGCATCCTACGTGAACAAACAGCGCACCGGCCGCGGGCTCAGCAAACAGAGCTTTTCATTGATCCCGAAAATTCGTGAAGTCGACGCCGTGATGCGCGCCGATCCGGTCGCGCGCCAGAAAATACGCGAAGTTCATCCCGAGCTGTTGTTCTGGAGCCTGAACGATGGCAAACCGCTCCAGTTTGCAAAGCGCACCGAGGATGGACAAAACGAGCGGCTCGCCATTCTCGAGGCGCGCTATCCACGGGCACGCGAAGTCGTTACGTATGCGCACAAGGCGTTTCGCAAGCACTTGTTTGGAAGCGATGACGTCGTCGACGCGCTGGCTGCTGCCGTAGTAGCGCGGTTCAGCGATGGCGAATACGTGAGTGTGCCCGCAGAGCCCGAGCAGGATGCGCACGGCCTGCCCATGGCGATGGTGCACGCTCGCGCCGAAATAGCTTGACCGAACGTGAGCTTGCTGAGCGAAGTTGTCGAAGCATCGCGGCTGGTTGCTGAGACCAGCAGTCGGCTGGGGAAGCGCGCACACCTGAGCGCACTGCTGCGAACCGTTCCGCCTGACGAAATTACGATCGCAGTCTCCTTCCTTTCCGGCACGCTCCCGCAGGGCCGTATCGGTCTGGGCTACGCTGCCATTCACAACGCAACACCGGATCACGCGGCCGAAACGCCAGCGCTTACTCTCCGTGAAGTCGCTGAAACCTTCACGCGCATCTCCGAGACGAGCGGCGCGGGATCGGCACGCATTCGCGCAACACTTCTCCACGACATGTTTGCGCTGGCGACGGCGCCTGAGCAGCAGTTTCTGACGCGGCTGATTTACGGCGAGCTGCGGCAGGGCGCGCTCGAAGGGATCATGCTGGATGCGATTGCGCGCGCGGCAGAAATCCCGCTCGCAGAGATTCGCCGTGCATTTCTGTTGACCGGAGATGCATCGGCGGTTGCGCATGCCGCACTGACCGGCGGCGCGGCCGCGCTGTCCGCGTTTGGAGTTCAGCTGTTCCGCCCGTTGCAGCCGATGCTGGCGGGGACCGCAGATGATGTAGGCGATGCAATTGCCCGCCTCGGCACGGGTGCGCTCGAGTGGAAGATGGACGGTGCACGCGTACAGGTGCACAAGTCCGGCTCCGATGTGCGCGTCTACACGCGCAACCTGAACGATGTGACGCAGTCCGCACCCGAGCTCGTCGAAACCGTGCGCGCATTGCCCGCACGCGAGCTGATTCTCGACGGCGAAACGATCGTACAGCGCGCGAGCGGAGCTCCCGAAACGTTCCAGGTCACGATGCGGCGCTTCGGGCGCAAGCTCAACATCGCAAAAATGCGCGAAGAAATGCCGCTGCATCCATACTTCTTCGACATCCTCCACGTCGATGGCGAAACACTCATCGATCGTCCCGGAGCCGAGCGTTTTGCTGCGTTAGGCGATGCACTTCCATCGGGACTGCTCATGCCGCGCATCGTGACGAGCGATGCAGTCGAAGCCGATGCTTTTCTGCGCGCATCGCTGGCGTCGGGCCATGAGGGCATTGTGGCGAAGTCCCTCGACGCATCCTATGACGTCGGGCGTCGCGGCACCGGCTGGCTGAAAGTCAAAGTCGCAACCACCCTCGATCTCGTCATCCTCGCCGCCGAGTGGGGGCACGGCCGCAGACAGGGCTGGCTCAGCAACCTGCACCTCGGCGCGCGCGATCCCGCGAACGGCGGATTCGTGATGCTGGGCAAGACGTTCAAGGGTTTGACGGACGAGATGCTGGCGTGGCAGACCACGGAGTTGTTGGCGCGTGAGATTGCCCGCGATGACCGGACCGTGCACGTACGGCCCGAGCTTGTTGCAGAAATCGCATTCGATGATGTACAGTCGAGTCCGCGCTATCCCGGCGGCGTCGCCCTGCGGTTTGCGCGGGTCAAGCGCTACCGGCCGGACAAGAACGCAGCCGACGCCGACACGATCGCAACAGTCCTCGAAATTCACAAGCGACGAACCGCTTAACAACGCCCCGACCATGAAAACAAAAAACTTCGCAGTCCGCCTGACCGAAACGATCAACTTCATCGAGACTTCTCCAACGCCGCTGAATTTCCGAGGTGACAAGGCCGTCGTTGTGCAGGACCTGCGCACATGGAACACCCAGACACCGTTGCTGACGCGTCAGACGATCAGCAACCTGATGTCACAGGATGGCACAACTCATCGCCCGGGCGATCCTACGCAACGCAAGTATCGCCGCGCATCCTTGTTGCTGCGTTGTGTGTATCTGGAGCCCCAAATCCGCTGGGCGACCGCACGTACGCAGGTCAATTCACGCACTGGCGCACAGGCTCGAGGAGAGTACGAGCTCTACCTCGAGAACTCACGCGATGAGGTCTACAACAAGCCAGCCAACGCCATGCTCGAAATACAGAATCTGACGCTGCAGCCGAAGAGGTTGTTGCAGCGCTGGGCGCTCGAAGTCAATGGAACAGGGAATTCGGGTATCGAGACGTACCGCGTGAGGTTCGATGGAGGAAAACTCAAGCTGGACTGCAATGGTATTCTTCCGAACACCTTCTCATTCGACGCAGTCAATGTCCCCGCGACACCCTATATCCAGGTTAAAGACGCACTCGATGATCTCGATCCGACGACCTCGCGAGGCACGAACTGCGATGTCATGCTGACGACGCAATTCACTGGATGCACGTATTGCTTTCAGAAGCGGAAGGGAGAGCTCCTCGCCGCGCACATCGATCCGAACGCTACGGGGAAGGGGACGCGGCTCGAGGAGAAAAAGGGGAAGGGTCACACGGGAGAACAGATATCGGCGGAGTTAAGAGACCAAGGCGAGTTCTCAGTGAAGAGCGGTGAGCCATTTCACGCCTATGGCCGCAATCTGGCAGGCTATGGCTATGGCTTGGTCTCGCGCGTGATCATTGTCGCCGTAAAGAAAGACGACGCATGGCGCGTTTACGCTCAGCTGCAGCATCCCGATGGCTCATTTACCGTCGAGCGGATCGACGTGTAGGCCCCCGGCGGGTCCACGGGCTGGCCGTTCCGGCCCGCTGGTGTATGTTGTGTGCGCATTCCATCTGTAGACCATCGGCGAGGAGGCCTGGATGAGCGGGAGACTGCGTGGGTTCGTCGTGCTCGCAGGCGCTTTGGCATTTGCTGCATCTGCATCTGCTCAGAAAGCGACGCGATTCGAGATTTCGGTGCCGCAGTCCGTTCATGCCGCGCCGATTACCGGGCGCGTCTACGTGATGATCACGCGCAACGCGGAGCGCGAGCCGCGTCTGCAGATCAATCAGTCTGAGGGCGTTCCGTTCTTTGGCCGCGATGTCGAGAAGCTCGCGCCGGGCGCTGCGGCCGTCATCGACGGCACGGACCTCGGCTATCCAGTCGACAATCTGCGCGACATACCGCCGGGCGATTACACGGTGCAGGCATTCGTCAATATTTATTCCGAGTTCAAACGCGCCGATGGTCATGTCGTCTGGATGCACGACGACCAGTGGGAAGGCCAGAAGTGGAACGTGTCACCCGGCAACATCTATAGCACGCCGCAGAAGATTCACATCGATGCGAATGCCGGCTACACGATCAAGCTGAAAGCGGACCAGGTGATTCCGCCGGTCGCGCTACCGGCGGATACGAAATATGTGAAGAGCTTCAAGGTTCAGAGCCCGCTGCTGACGAAGTTCTGGGGCCGTCCGATTTACATTGGCGCGACGGTACTTCTGCCGCGTGACTATGACGCACAGAACATCTCGTATCCGGTGTTGTACGAGCAGGGACATTTCGGTCTCGGCGCGCCGATGCGCTTTGCCGAAGGAACGGAGCTCTACAACGCGTGGATGAAGGATGAGTTTCCGCGCATGGTGGTCGTGACCTTCCAGCATCCGAATCCGTACTACGACGATTCGTACGCCGTCAACTCGGTGAACGTTGGTCCGTACGGCGATGCGATCATCCAGGAGCTGATTCCAGAGATCGAGAAGCGGTATCGCGTGATGCGCGAGCCGTACGCGCGCCTGCTTTCTGGCGGATCGACTGGCGGTTGGGAATCACTGGCACTGCAGCTGTTCCATCCCGACTTCTTCGGCGGCACGTGGACAGCATGTCCGGATCCAGTGTCGTTCTCGGGGTATGAAGGCGTGGACATCTACAAGGATGCAAACGCGTTCTACAAACAGCACGAGTGGTATCGCGTGCCGACGACGAACATGCGCGACACGTTCGGCGAAGCGAAGATCACGGTTCAGCAAAAGAACCAGTACGAGCATGTATCCGGCACGCACGGCCGTTCGGGCGCGCAGATGGACATCTGGAGTGCCGTATTCGGTCCGATCGGCGCGGATGGATTCTTCAAGCCGCTGATCGATCAGACCACGGGCGCCATCGACAAGGATGTCATGCAGTACTGGAAGGATAATTACGATCTGTTGTATTACATGCAGAAGAATTGGCCGACACTGGGACCGAAGATCGATGGCAAGCTGCGGATCTACGTCGGCGACATGGACACATACCAGCTCGACAAGGGTGTCGTGCTGATGGAACAGTGGATGAAGACGACGACCAGTCCTGCCTATCGCGGATTCTTCATGTACGGCGACCGCAAGCCGCATTGCTGGAACGGCCCGTCCACACAGCCCGAGCGGCTGCGCGAAATGGCACAATACTTACTGACCAGAAAACCGGACGGCGCAACCACGCCGTGGTGGAGTTACTAAATGATGGTGTTGAAGTCGCACGTACTGAAGGCAACGTTGCCGTTGGCGATGGCGTTCTGGTCGGCTGCGTGCGGACCGGAAAAGGACGAGAAGTTCTACACAACGCCGCCAATACTCACGAACCAGACGCACATCGACTCCGTGCGTCTGAACGTGTATCCGAAGGAATTTCAGTCGCGCGGTATTGGCGGGCGGGTGGAAGTCGGCGTGTTCGTGACTTCAGCTGCAAAGAACACGCAGATTCGCGTGACGAAGGGATCCGGCATTCGGGAGCTGGACAGTGCTGCGGTGAAGGTCGCGCGCGCGATGGTGTGGGCGCCTGCGCTGAAAGACACGACGCCCGTCGGTGCCTACATCAAGTTTCCGGTCACGTTCGGGCCCCGCGTCGACTAACCCTGTGCCTCGCCACCGCGCCGGATGCGAATGCGCTTCGCAATCGCTTCCCCGAGTCCCATGGCAGCGACGCCCACGAGCAGGTGGACGAGCTGGATGACCCAGTGCGACGCGCCGGGCATCATCTTCACCTGCGCGTTGCCCAGTCCCGCCACGACAAGTCCCCAGACGATTCCTGCGAGCGCCAGCGGATAGAGGTGCGCGCCCGCGGCGACGAATGAAAGCGCCCACAGCGCGAGCACCAGGACGAATCCCAGAATCATGTGCACCGGGCGAAGCGGGACATTGCCGATGCCCAGCCACATGAGCATTCCCAATACGAGCACCGTAATGCCGCACGCCCGCACGAGCATCGTCGCAATCCTGACTGTCTTCATTCGATAATTCTCCATCCATAAGGGCTGCAGACCGCCTCGGGCGTCATGCTCATCGTAAGTTGCGGTGCGAAAAGCGTTACGCAAGGATGGCTCACGGGCGCCGGCGCTCCGGGCGCCGGGAACGCGATTCGCATCACCCTCCGTCTGGCCATCCAATTCAGGAGGAAAAAAACGATGCGACTGGTGCCGCTGTTACTCACGATTGGGCTCATCGCCTGCAAGCCGACACTCGGCCGCACGCCCCCCGTAGTCTTTGGCCCTCCCATGCGCTCCTCGGCCCCCGGCGTACCCGGCTTTGACACGCGCGGCTTCCCAGGCGATTCCGCAATGAAGGTCTGGCGTGAGGCATCCCAATATAAATGGGTTGGATACTACCTGCAGGCGCCGTGCTTCACCAACACGTCGTGGTCCGGCAAGCGCAAATGGCTCGCGGCTCTCAATTGGGGCCTTGCCGTGGTCTACGTAGGTGAGCAGGACTGGAATTCGGCGCAAACGGTTGTGCCGACCGACAGCAGTGCACAAGCAGCGCGTCAGGGTACGCATTGCACGACGATGAATCTCACGCCGCAGAATGGTGCCGCGCACGCGACGGCAGCGGACAGCGCAATGACGGCGGAAGGATTCACGAACGGCAACGTGATTTTCCTCGATGTGGAGCTTGTCCACGCCGTGTCACCCGCACTCGCGGATTATGTGCGCACCTGGGTGGCGACAATGCTCGACAAGGGCCACTTCATTCCCGGGCTATACGTTCACGAGAAAAACGCCGGCGAGCTCTACGCGCTCGCAAACTCGGAGTTCAATCGCAGGCAGCGTCGCGACGCCCCACCGTTGTGGGTCGCGAAACCGTCCGGCTTCAACATCATTTTTTCACCGCTGCAATCGGGCGTGACCGGCGCGACGGTGTGGCAGGGCGTGTTCAACAAGAGCGAAACCTGGGGCGGTGTCACACTGACGATCGATGTGGACGTCGCGAATACCCCAAGCCCTTCCACAATGCGATAGGGCTCCCGGTATTCACGCATCGTAAATCCGCTCAAATGAGGTGCTTGCGGGCGTCCGTGCCCGCAAGCACCTTGTACATCCCGCCAGAACTCATTTCGGAGGATGCACATGTTTCGTCGCACGTTCGGCATCGCTGCCGCACTCGTATTTTCCGCGACCGCTGCCCGCGCGCAGGAGCAGGCTGATCCGCGCACGCTGCTCCCGCCCGCTACGCTGAACGCGATTGCACAACGCGTGTCCGGCGCCCAGGCGCGCTACCACGTGCTCGAGATGTGCCCCTACGAGCGCGACCGCCCGGCATCCGAGTATACAACGCAAACCTATCGCGAATCCGCGTACGCAGAGGCCAAAGCCAGGGAGTACGGATTCAGTGACGTCAAAATTGAACGCTTTCCGCTCGGACAGAAGCAATGGGACGGCGAGATGGGCGAGCTTTGGATCACGGAGCCTGGACCCGCGCGGCTCGTGACGCGCTACCGCGACATTCCGGCGACGCTCGCGCGTGGCAGCAAGAATGGCGATGTGACTGCGGAACTGGTGTACGTCGGCCGCGGCGAATCGCCCGAGGACTACACGGGTAAAGACGTCAAGGGCAAAATCGTCCTCGCCTCCGGCAATTCAGCGAACGTGCACAACCTTGCAGTGCGTCGCTTCGGCGCCGAAGGCGTCGTCAGCTTCTTCAACGGCACAGGCAAGCCGCTCGACCGGCCCGACCAGATTGCGTGGGGCGATGTTGCAGGTCGCGGCGCGGATCCGACTCCCGGGGCGCGCACGACGTGGGCATTCATTCTGTCGCATCGCATGGGCACCGATTTGCTGACACTGCTCGAGCAGCACAGGAAGGTCATGCTGCACGCAATCGTTAAAGCGACCGAATATGACGCGCCGATGAACGTAGTCGTCGCGACAATTCCGGGCGATGGTAGCACGAACGAAGAGTTTCATTTCACTGCGCATCTGTTCGAGGGCATCGCCAAGCAGGGTGCAAACGACAATTGCGGTGGACCCGCAACACAGCTCGAGGCCGGACGCGCGTGGATCGAAATGATCAAGGATGGCACGCTGCCGAAGCCGAAGCGCACGATTCGCTTCCTGTGGGTGCCCGAGATCTCCGGCACACGTGCATACCTTCAGGCGCATCCTGAGACGGCCGTACACGCCGTCGCATCGATTTCAACGGACATGATCGGCGCAAACCAGACGCTCAATCACAACTCGCTGCATTTGAACACGACGATGTACTCGATCCCGAGCATCATCAACGATGTCTCGCAGCAAATGTTCGAGTACGTGGGCGAGACGAATCGCGAGAAACTGCATAACCGTCGCATTGCATACGCGTTCAGCAATCCGATCGTCGACCCGCAGGGCACACACGATCCGTTCTGGTACAACATCGAAAAGTTTTATGGCTCGAGCGACCACCAGGTGCACCTGGACTGGAATCCACGCATTCCTGCGGTTCAGTTCGGCAACTGGCCGGATGCTGTGTATCACTCGAGCGATGACCAGCCCAACATGATGGATCCGACGCAAATGAAGCGGTCAGCATTCCTGATGATCGCCGTCGCGGATGTGTTTGCGACGGCGGGGCCGGCGGAAGCCGTCGCGGTCGCGGAGCTCGCACTCGGACACGCAGGCAAGCGCATTGGAAATGACCTGGCGGATGCGCTCGGACTCATTTCATCGAGTGATGCCACAAATCTCGGCGACAACTACAAGGAAGCCCTCAACATCATCCAGCAGGCGCACATTCGCGAGCACAAGGATGTCCGTTCGGCGGGGTCGCTTGCGATCGCCGACAAGACGGCGCTCGCGCAGATCGGCCAGCTCGAGCAGACGCTCAGCGCGCAAGAGCCGATCGATGTTGCGCGCGTGAAGCTCGCATATCGCGCACAGGCCGCACGCCTTGGCGTTCCCGCGCAGGAGACAATCGTACTGAACGATGTCGAGAAAGCAGCCGCAAAGATGTTCCCCGCAAAGAAGGCAAATGCGCCAGCACCACAGGGCTTCGGCGGAGGTGGCGGCGCCGCAGGTCCGCTCGTTGGTTACTATGTCCAGGAGGCCCGCAACTTCGCAGATGGACAACACTCCGTCCTCGAAATCCGGAACGCGATCTCAGCGGAATTCGGACCGGTGCCCGTCCAGAACGTGATTGACTTCTTCCGCGCGGCCGAAAAGGACGGCACGTACACTGTCGCTGCACGCTAGGAGGCGAAATGTCTGTAAAGCCAATTCCGGACGGATACCACGCGATCACGCCTTATCTGGTCGTCGATGGCGCGGGGCGTCTCATCACGTTTCTCAAGGAAGCGTTCGGCGCCCGTGAGATGCGAAATTCGGCGCGGCCCGACGGCACAGTCATGCACGCTGAGGTGAAGATCGCCGACAGTGTACTGATGATCTCCGACGCGACGGAGCAGTTCGCGCCAATGCCGACGATGCTGCACTTCTACGTCGCCGACACGGATGCGGTTTACCAGTGCGCAATCCAGGCGGGCGCAAAATCCATCATGGAGCCGGCGGATCAGTTCTATGGCGACCGGATGGCGGGAGTCATCGACCCTGTTGGCAACCAGTGGTTTTTTGCGACCCACATCGAGGACGTTCCCGACGAAGAGATCACAAAGCGCATGCGCGAGCGTGCCACCTCAACACAAGGAGACTGATGGTGAACGAACGGCAGCGACCCGGCACGAACGAGTACGCACCCTTCTACGAGGGTTATGTATCGCGCGTGCCGGAAGGTGACATCATCGAAATCGCACGCGGCCAGATTGCCGAGACCATGTCATTGCTCGAGACGATCGATGAAGAACGCTCAAACTTTGCGTATGCTGCCGGCAAGTGGACCGTCAAACAGGTCGTGAGCCACATGGCCGATGCTGAGCGCGTG
Source organism: Longimicrobiales bacterium (assembly GCA_038208385.1). Classification (GTDB taxonomy): domain Bacteria; phylum Gemmatimonadota; class Gemmatimonadetes; order Longimicrobiales; family RSA9; genus JBBQYT01. The sequence continues at coordinate 9,412 of JBBQYT010000006.1, forward strand.
TTCGCGTATCGCGCACTTCGCTTCGGGCGCGGCGACGCGACGCCGGTGCCGGGCTTCGACGAAAACGTCTATGCACGCTCGAGCAACACGGAAGCGCGAACGTTCAAGAGCATCGTGGCCGAGCTGCGTGCAGTCCGTGCAGCGACGATCGAATTGTGGGAAGGCTTCCCGTCCGAAGCATGGGCGCGCTCAGGCACGGCCAACGATCGCAGTGTTACGGTTCGAGCGTTGGCATATATCACGGCCGGACACGAGCTGCATCACCGTGCAATTCTGCAGGACCGCTATTTGACGGACTAGGGTTTGGGGATTAGAGATTAGGGACTGGAGATTGGCGCACCTGGCGCGCGTCAGCAGCAGCTCACAATTCACAACGGCGGACTTGCGAATGCGATTTCGAACTTCATTGGGCGCGATGTTCATTCTGGCTCTCGCAGTACCTGCAGCGAGCTCTGCGCAGGTGGCGAAGTTTGCTCCCGGTAAAAACTTCAGTCCCAACGTTCACCTGGTCGGGCATCTCGCATTGACCGAGGAGCATCGCGTTGCAGACATCGAGGTCGAGCAGGACTTGTCGCGGCCGTACGCTTACATTTCGCGCAATCACAACCCGCCCGGCTTTCAGATCATCGACTTCAAGGATCCAACAAAACCGAAGCTTCTCTACACCTGGTACATCCAGGACGCAGCGTTGCACAACGGTTCCGGCCTCAAGGGGATGTACTTCAAGCTGAAGGGCCGCTACTACTACGCGCAGTCGTTTCAGTTCAGCCAGGATCCGGACAAGGACCTGGTCGCCATCGTCTTCGATGTGACGGGCCTCCCCGATGTGACGAAGATCAGGGAAGTCGGACGCATCCGCTCGCCGGACATGCCGGGCGGCGCGCACAACATGTTCGCGTACAAGCACTCGGATGGTTCCGTGCTGCTCTTTGCGACGATCGCATCCGCGCCAGGCAATCCGTACGGCGCCGCGATTTATGACATGGCGCGTTTCGTTGGCGGCGATCCAAAGCAGGGACTGGTCGGCTACGTGCCTCTTCCCGAGCCGCGCGGCGATCGCGGCGGCGGCTACCACGACGCATACGCAGCGTACGATCCGGTGTCGAAGCAGGACCGCTTCTACGGCGGCGGGCCTGAAGTCTCGCAGTACGGCGGCAACTTCGTGTTCGACATCACGGACATTTCGAAGCCGCGCCTGCTCGCGACAATTTACGCAAACGCATCACTGCAATCGGGCGGTCACACGTTCGTGCCGACACCCGATGGCCGGTACGGCCTAACCGTAATGACATCGCCGGGGCATCAACCCGTGCGATTCTGGGACTTGAAGCCCGCGCTCGACGGCGGGAAGCCCATCGTCAACACACCGATTGGCGAATGGACTCCCGATGGGAGCAAGTCCACACATATGGTCGAAGTGCGCTGGCCGTATGCATTCATCGCCGCGTATCAGGACGGTATGCAGGTCGTCGACATACGCGACCCGACGTCGCCATACACCGTTGGTTTCTACGACACGTTCGCCCGCCCGCGCGTGTACGAAGGCGGTGGTGTCGCGAAAGGCGCATTCGGCATCGATGTACGCAACGCAGACGGGATGATCGTTGTTGCAGACATGCAGAGCGGATTCTGGTGCTTCAAGATGGATGGGTTCGATGGCTGGAACGGGCACGATTGGGGAATGCCGAATTCATCGAGTGTGCAGGATTGGGACAACGGCCCCGACGGAGCGCCAAAGCCGAAACCGATCAGCTAGTTCGTTCTAGCCGGTAGCGCTGCACGGAAAACTGCCGAGCACCTTCACCTGCGGCGCTGTGCGGCGCGCGTCTTCGATCGCTTCGGCGACGGCGTCGCTGTCGGCAGCGCCGCTCAGCTCCATGAAGAACCTGTACGTCCAGGGCTCTGTGTCGGGACGTGACTCGAGCTTCGTCAGATTGACATCGCGCTGCGAAAACGGCAGCAGTAGATGCACGAGTCCGCCCGGCGAGTTGCTGGTGCGCGCGAGCAGAACGGTTTTGTACGGCGTGCCTCTTTCGACATCCGCGGCCTGCACTTGTGCGTCTCTCCGCGTCACTGCAAAAAAGCGCGTCTGGTTGTCCGCCCGGTCCTGCACATCCTCGGCAATCAGTGTGAGACCGTATCGTGCCGCTGCGCCTTTTGCCGCAATCGCAGCAAGCGATGCATCCCCCGTCGAGGCAACCTGCTTCGCGGCGCCCGCGGTGTCATACACGGCAACAGCATCGATCGCGGGATGCTGAGCGAGAAACCGCGTGCACTGCGCGAGCGCAACGGGATGCGAGATCACGCGCCTGATGGTTTCGATCGTGCTTCCCGGCAGGCACATCACGCACATGCGAATCGGCTTCGTTACTTCGCCGACAACGGCGAGGTCGAGATCGGCAATGACGTCATAGCTGCCGACGACACTGCCGGCGAGGCTGTTTTCGACGGGCAGCAGACCGTGGGTGACGGCGCCGGACGCCACTGCATCGCCTACGGCACGAAAATCATGACATGCAACGGTCTCGACATCCACGCCGAAATAGTACAGCGCGGCCTCCTCGCTGAACGCGCCGGCTTCGCCCTGAAAGGCTACCTTGCGGACCGGTGCCGCACTCATGGCAGAAGGATCTCCGGCCTTTCCGGATGTTTGCGATACAGCACGATCGTGCGTCCGATCACCTGTATGACGGCGGTGCCATCAACTTCGTCGGCGATCGCAGCGCCTATGTCGTGAGCGCTTTTGGGTGCCGCCTCGAGTACTTTCACTTTCATCAGCTCGCGCGTATTGAATCCTGCGCGCACGCTCTCGAACACAGTGTCGCTGACGCCTTCCTTGCCGACGTGTACGATCGGCTTCAGGCGGTGTGCAAGTGACCGGAGGTATGCGCGTTGTTTTGACGTGAGCTGCATGAGCTGGACTTTCTGTAAACACGTGAGCGAAGCATGAACGACAAACCGGCTGAGGCGTTCGTCCTGAGACGTGCCGATATCACGGACCTCGAGACGCTTGTTGCGATGCGCGTTGCACAGATGCACGAGCTGCGCGGGTCACACCCGGAAGCGGGGCAGCCCGAGCTGCCTGCTGCTACGCGGCGCTACCTGGAGCTCGCACTACCGACGGGACAATACGCGAGCTTCATTGCAGAAGCGAACGGCATTCCGGTCGCCGCGGCCGGTGTTTTCTTTTTCGAGCGGCCGCCAATGGGCGCGAACCTGCTTTCGCGCGAAGCCCGCGTCGTCGACGTCTACACGATTCCCGATTGGCGACGCCGCGGCGCCTCGCGGCTCGTGGTCCAGGCCGCTATCGATCTCGCACGCGCAGCCGGTGCGCGGCGCGTGCGGCTCGGTGCGTCACAGGATGGTCGTCCACTTTACGAAAAACTCGGCTTTACCCCTGTCTCCGGCGATATGGAGCTCGCTCTGTATTGAGGCTACCGCTCGTCGGCTGTCGGACCGTACGAACCCGGAACCGCCACGTTCAGCATGCGCAAATAGACACCAAGCTGTGCGCGGTGATGCACCATGTGGTTGATCCCGGCAATGCGCAGCGCAGTACCCTTTGGCATCGTAAAAACAGTGTGCTCGCCGAACGTCATTGTCCATGGCCGCGTCAGGTCGGCGTCAGTCACCTGCGCGAGGGCCGTTTTGACGTTCGTCGCCTGCTGATCGAGCGTCTTGAGAAGTCCAGCTCTCGTCGGCTGCGGATCGCGCGGGACTTCGCTGACATCAATGCCGTCGCGCGTGATGATCAGGTGCTGAAACGTGACCAGTCCTGCAACGTGCGCAGCGAGCGAGCCGAGGCTGAACGATTTGTCGTGCGGCTTCCACGTAAATTGATCTTCCGGAATGCGCTCGATCACTTTGCGCGTGGTTGCCAGCTCGGCGTCGAGATCGGGGACTGCGATTTGGGCGATGGACATTTGATCACAAAATGGTTGAAGGGCTGTTCAGGCGATTCTATCATTCGGAATTCGGAATCCTCTCGCAAGGCCACTGCGATGTCGTCATCCTCTATGCTCGTCACGCTTTCTCTCGTGCTCCTCGGCGCGCCACTGTGCGCGCAACAACGTCCCAAGGCAAGTCAGCACGGAACGGTTTCCCAGGAGATCGAATCGACAAGGATCTCGATCGAATATGACCGTCCCGTCGCGCGC
>JBBQYT010000007.1:0-13248 GCA_038208385.1 Longimicrobiales bacterium
GATACCGCGCTGGTGTGCGTGGCGCGCAATTGCAGTGGCATCACACAGTGACCGAAGAGCGGACAACGCGAGCGCGCGTGCTTCTCGATCATTCGCGATGCGCGCGAAGCTGGCGAGAAACACTGCTACGCCGGCGGTGCCTGCATAGAGGCCCGGAGTCATTTCCCTCACGCGACCGTCGCCGGCGTTGTTGAGCGGCTCGAGGCGAAACCACGTCGCTGCGCCGTCTTTGGAACGGACCACAAGCGATGCGATTTCTTGCGCGATGTCACCGACTACAGTCAGCGCGGTTGTGTTCGCCTCGCCCGTGGCGATGCGATGGTAACGGAGGCCGAACGACGTGCGGATCAGTGCGCGCTGGACCTGAAGGTCGTGCTCGCCAAGAGATTGCAGGCCCTGCACCATGGATGCGCGCGCCGATGTTGAAAAGCAGTGGGTCGGCGCACAATCGTTTGCGCCCATCGACACGTTGTCCATCGACGCGCGGAATGACGGAATGTCCAGCCGCTCGAGTGCGGCGATCTCCGAGGGCAGCAATTCTCTTAACGCTGTATCCGTGACGAGCATTCCGCGCGCGAGTGCCTCGAGACGAATGCTTCTGTCGACGCCGTCGCGCAACACTTCCGGTGCAAGCGATTGCCGCAGGATCGTATCGTAAACATTGCTCGGGCGGACCAGAAAACGCACCTGTGCATGGTGTGTCGCTCCGAGGGCGCCGCCATGCGCCAGGAGGGCGTTGCGCGCGCTCATCAATGCGCGATACATGCGGGTGAATCCGTCGACCACAGCCGCGACGTGCGTCCCCGCGGACTGCGTCTCTCCATCGAGCGTTGGGAGGTTGTCGCGCGGGGGAGTTGTTGTCGGCGCGTACTCGAGCGACATCCCGTCGGTGTTGATCCGCGACCAGCGGGCAGTTTGAAAGCGCGTCGGCTCGGCGCCGGCTCCCGTGAGGCCGCCACAATCGAAAACGGCGTTGTCTGTGCCAGCCTGCCAGATGGGTAGCAAGCCGGTGCGCAACACCGACGTCTCGAAGAGCCATCCCGCGTTGGCGCGCGCAGGCACGCCCGGCGGTGGCTCGCCTCTCAGGACGCGGGGCTGGAATACGGTCTCGAGATCGATCGGCACCGGCCAGGGGCCCGACGCGATGATGTTCTCGTAGTGCAAATCCAGTCCACCCAGCGCGGAGACGAGTGCGAGTAGTGCACCGCCACGCGTGTAATATTCCTCGACTTCGCAGAGGCTGCTGCACGGCTCGGCGCGAATGCATTCCTCCCAGCCGTGATCGCCGCAATCGATCACCCGCGGGACCCGCAGCCCGGGCGCGTCGTGCGTGTTCATGTATGCGATGACGTCCCCGAACATCACTTCAGCGGACAATGAGCGCGGCTTGTAGATGATCTCGAGTCCGGACTCGAATGTAAGTGCTACGACAGTCCGGCCGGCATCGTGCGGGTCGGACAGTCCGGCATCGATGGCGTCAACAGCTCCGATGTCGGTCCCGGCGTGCATTGCCTGGGCGATGATTGTCGAGTCCGCGACAATGCGGCGTCCGAGCTCGGCTGTCGTGTCTATCCATGACAGTGCAGTGATGCCTACGATACGGCAAAGCGCACAGTACTCATCGCATAGCAAACGCTCGAGGCCACCAGCCTGCATCTGCGCCACGAACGCAGCATAGTCGCGCGTCGTGCTGAATTCCTTGTAGAGGACGGGCGCGGCGAGGCGGGACAGGCGTGTGAGGAGCTGTGTGCGCAACGAAGCGCGCGCGCCGGGCGTGAAGCAGTCGAGCGCGCTGCCGGCGGCTTCATCAAGAGCGTTGTCCGCGGAATCTACAAGCGGGAGCAGCACGTGCTCGAACGGCATCGCCGCACGGTGAAAAGCCGCCGAGCCATCGCCTGAAACGTTGTTCTGTTGTGCGCAGGCACTACCGAAGAACGCGGCAATGAATTCTGCCCACTGCGGAACCGGGCTGTCACTGGCGAGATGTATGTGTCCGAGCAGCGGGGTGACATCTGCGGGCGTGGTGCCCAGCCACGCGAGTCGTCGCGCGAATGCTGCGTTATCGCCTTTGGCTGCGATGCGACGCCAATTGCCGATGCGCCCATCGCGCAGCAAACGGTCTGCTGGTTCATCGAGTGCAATATCTTCGAGCGGGGCGCAGCTCTCGATCCGTTCGGCAAGGGTTGTTGCGCGCGCGATGGTGTGTTGAAGAGTGCGGACTGTCATGAAAAAGGACCAGCGCCGACGGAAGCGCGCACACGGGAAGGTATAAGCGTGCGAGTTTCCATTCGGCGCTGGCTCGATCAGCTGGTATCGTTACGAGCTGCGACTTACGCGACCGTGACTGCCGGCGGGCTCGTCTTGGGCGCCGGGCCATCGCCCGTGCCGAAGCAGACCGCAGTCCACAGCAGCTCGACCCACCAGCCGCCTGCGACGGCCTCAAGCAGCTCATCACTCAGCTCATCTCCCTCAGCAACGTTCGTCGGCAGCACGACGTAGAAGCTGTTGGCCGGTTCCTCGATGACGCGCACATCGGCGTCAGCCGGGATGTTGATCGAAAGCTCCGTCTCGATCGTTGTGCGCGGATTCGCGATCAATGCGCTCCGGAAGTCTCCATCCGAAAGTGCGTGCTCGAGAATCTGCTGTTCCTTCTGCTTCCGCATCTGCGCGTACTGCTCCTGGAACGAACTCATTGTGTGCCTCCTCTGAGGGGTATGACCTGCATGAACCTTCAACCGCCAGTGTCGGGTTTACCGCAGTGCAAAATATTGCTACGCCACTTCGACCTTTGGCGGGCTGGTCGACGGTGCCGGGCCATCGCCTCCGCCGAAGCAGACGCTCGTCCACAACAGCTCGACCCACCAACCACCTGCGACTGCCTCGAGCAATTCGTCGCTCAGCTCATCGCCCTCGGCGACATTCGTCGGCAATACGACGTAGAAGCTGTTTGCCGGCTCCTCGATGATGCGCACATCGGCATCACTCGGGATGTTGATCCCGAGCTCTGTCGAAATCGTCTCACGCGGATTTGCCATGAGCGCCGACCTGAACTCGCCATCCTCCAAAGCGTGCTGAAGGAGTGTCTGCTCCTTTTGTTTGCGCATCTCGGCATACTGCTGCTGGAAGGTGTTCATGGTGATGCCTCCGATAAGCGATGATGGTTTTGAGTGACGCACTTCACGGAGGGGAAAGGCAATGGACATGCCTTTTTTGTGGTGTGATGTAACTACAGAGGTGATGGTTATTTGCAGGATTGTGTGCGAAGTTCGATGCAGCAGGATTTAGCGGCGGGACTCTATCGAATAGAGCGAAGGCTCCACGGGCTCATTGGCCCGTGGCACGACTCCGCAAAAAGAAACCGATTGCAACGAGAGCAGCGCCGAAAAGAAATGGCGCCCAGAACGATGTGATGAGGAACACGAACTCGATGCCTGCGGGACGCACGAGCCGGGAAACGACGCCGAGAAGTGCGACGAACATGAGCAGGACGCCGAAACCAATGAGACCACGCTGCATTGACATTGAAACCTCACAGTTTGTTGTCAGCCGCCGGCTGCTGCCTTTACCCGTGCAGACGGTCGTTCCGGTTTGAGCTGGTGGTGACGCAGGAAATCCATGAACTTGAGGTAATCGTTCGGCGCGATGCCGAAACGTTCGAGCAGATTTTTGTAGCTGCCGCCGGCGAGGCGCAATCCTTCGGTCAGGACATCACGCACTTCCGAGCGATTCAGCTCGCGCTCCATGAACGGACGATGAATCAACTCCCAGAAATCGGTTTCGCCGTTCAGCATGCGTGCACAGCGATCGATGGCAGCGGAGACAAACGGCACCTTGCGAGACTGCTCGTCGCGTGCGACCGCCTCGAGTGCATCGCCGATATCGCGCGGCGTAATCATGCCATCGATGCTCGTATGGAATCCGGTTTCGACGCAGCTCTTCACTTCGCGGACGTTGCCAGGCCACGTGTGCAGGCGCAGCTCGCGCACGCTGTCGTTGCTCAGCATCTTCGACACACCGTGCTTCTTGCAGAGGCGATTGAGGTAATAGCGCGCGATGAGCTCCCAATCATTGCCACGCTCGCGTACGGGCGGCACGTGCGTCTGCAGAAAGCGCAACCGATAGTACAAGTCCGCGCGGAATTTGCCGGTGATCACCATCTGCTTGAGATCGCGGGATGTTGCAGCGACGATTCGCACATCGACTGTCTTTGCGTGCACGGCACCGACAGGAACGATCTCGCCTTCACTCAGAAGCCGCAGCAATACAGCCTGCGCACCGAATGGCAGCTCGCCGATTTCATCAAGCAGCACGCAACCGCCATCTGCTTCCTCGAACACACCGCGATGATCGCTGATTGCGCCCGTAAAGCTGCCCCTTTTGTGACCAAAAAGCTCGCTGACGATCAGCTGCTCGCTCGTATATTGCGCGCAATTGATGCGGACGAACGGCTTCTTGCGAAGATTCGATGCCAGATACACTGCACGTGCAAACAGCTCCTTGCCCGTGCCGGTTTCGCCCGTAATGAGCACGGGACTATCGGACGGGCCGTAGCGAACTGTTTTCTCGAGCTCCTCGAACAGCCGCGGATCGCGACCGACAAGCGTCGTCGCCTGTCGTTCTCCCCACTGCGCGATCGACAGCTGCCGAATTTTCTCTGGAAGCTCGCAACGTTCCGTGTTGGCAAGGCGAGCCGGACTCAGCTCCGCGTCTTGCATCGGTGAATGCCTCACGTTAAGCGACCAAACGCCGGGACTTCAGACACGCGGAGACGTGACGAAGTACCCGGCGATCAATACCGGAAAATGATCTTTGTAAGCGGGGCCCGCTGCGCGGGGAGGGAAAAAAGGGCGCGTAGTCCCGGGGAAGGACGACGTCGCCCAAACGCAGTGTGCAAACCCAGGGTATCATCGCCGACTCGCGGCGGCAAGCATTAAATTTTTCGGCCTGCACATGGCACTTTGCATGCCTTCAGCAATTGCCTCAATTGGTAGCGCGGCGAGCTCCAGGAGTGCAATTGCGCGCTGCATTTTTGTGCGTGGCGCGTCGCCGAAGGTCTCGGCATCCCACCACTCGACCGATTTGGCTGCACTGACCATGAGCGACTGGAGCACACGGAACGCGCTGTCCGACAGCTGAGGCGTGCCACGGTAATTCTCGAGCCGTCCGCCCGCGCGGTAGTCCGGAAAATTCTCGAGGCCGAGGAAGGTCAGGAGCCAGTCAGCGCGAAAGCGACCTGCGGCGGCGGTGATGCCGCAGTAGTCTGCGAGCAGCTCATCGTGCAACAGATTCTTCATGCTGCCGAGCACGCGCCTGGTGAAGTAATGTGCACATTCATGCTCGAGGCGAATCGTAAGCGATGTTTCAGCCCACTCCCGTGCGCTCATGTGCATCTGTTCTGCGGGAACTGCGCTGTATGGACCCGTACTCAACAGGATGAAGCGATCCTGATACAGCTCTTTGCGGGGCGTGATCGCGCGAAATACGGATGACCAATCCGGGTGACTCTGGTAGATTTCTCCGGCTTCCCACGCGCGTCGCAGCTGTGCAATGCGATCCCAGTTGTTATATCCTGCAACCATTGTTGCGCCGAGCGACGCAGGAATGGGTTCGGGCTCGTTGCGATGCGTGAGTGCCTGTACGATCGTGACGAAGTCTTCCCGCTCGTCGGCGATGATGACCGGGATGCGTCCTGCGGCGGTCCGGTGCAGTACAAGACGCACGCCGTCTGGTGCTTTCAGCTCGAGCTGACTTCCAACCGGGGCGTGCACACCACGTCGGGTAGCGGCGAGGTAGTTTTCACTGCGACTGATGCCTTCGCGGATTGGAAACCGGAGCTGTACCAGACGGGCGCACAAGCAGGACCACGCACCGACGCGCTCTGCACAGCTCGCATATTCATCCCACGCGGCGACGAACGGCTCGTCGTCGAGCAGCGCTTCATCGGAGGCTCCAATCAGGCGCTCAGCGTGCACGCCGGGCGCGAAATTGTTCTGCGTGTACTGGAGCAGCGCCGGAATGTCGTCTGCATCGGCGCCGTGGCTGCGCAGAATCGTTGCGGGTGCATCATCATCCAGTGCGCGCGCCATGTTTGCTGGTGCGATCATGGCTTGTCCATGGCGACGGTTGGCGGGGCGACGTACTGGAAGTGCCCGTTGTGGACGACGAGCTCCAGCACGTGCCTGCCGACGAGGTTGCCGTTCGCATCGTACGTGAACGGGCCTGTGACGCCGGGCCAATCGTGCAGTTTGTGCAGCTCCTGTGCGATGTTGTCGGGCGTGATGTCCTTTGCGTGTTTCATTGCGGCGACGAGCACACCGACAGCGTCGTAGCCGAGTGCGGATGCTGCGTCGGGGTCTACGCCGTAGCGCTTGCGGAATTCTGCAGTGAAGCGCTGCGCTTCAGGCGTGGGCTCCTGCGGATGGAAGCTTGCGGCGACGACGGTGCCTTCCGTTTTTGCGCCGCCGACTTCAATCAGTGCCGGCGAGCTCATTGCATCGCCGCCAATGATGGGCGTTGTGATGCCTGCCTGGCGGATGCCTGCGATCAATTCACCGGCGAGGAAGAGCGCGTCCATTTCGACGTTCTTCCATTCGGCGAGCTGTCCATCGAGGCCGCCATCCGCCAGGTGCTGGTTGGTGTCGTGCGAGTGTCGGGAGACGATGGCTATGCCGCGCTCGGTTGCGCGCTCCTCGAATGCATTGGCGAGTGCGCGGCCGTAGTCGGTGCGCACGTAGTAGATCGCAATGCGATGGTAGCCGCGTGCGGCCGCGTAGTCTGCCATTTGCGCACCCGCTTCGCGGTCCGTAAAGATTCCGCGGAAAACGCGGTGGTAGCCCTGCGATGTGAGCGATGCGTCGGTAGCTGCCGGCGAGAGGAGCACGAGGCCGGCCATGTCGTAGATGCCGGCTGCGGGCACGGTAACATAGGACTGCAGGTGCCCAATGACAGCGACGACATCGCGGTTGCGCGCGACGCGTTCGGCTACCAGTCGCCCTTCATTGACCGATTCGCCGTCATCCTCTCGCAGGAGGCGGACGCGTCTGCCCTGGATGCCGCCTGCGTTGTTGATCTCATCGACAGCCATGTCGAGGCCCTGGCCGTAGAGCAGCTCTTTGCGCGCTTTCCACGGCCACACGACTGCGATGTCGATGGTGCTGCCCGCTCGCACGGTGCGTTCCGCACGTTCATCACTTGCGGAGCGCGCACGGCTGCATGCGCCCGTGGCTACGACCGCGAGCAGAAGAAATAGTTTGCCGTATGACGTCATGATCCCGACCTCCCTGTGTGTCATGCGAGCTGGCGGCGCGCCAATTCGCTGAACATCCCACGCGCTGCCATCAGTGTTTCGTAATTGCCGCTTTCGACAATGCGTCCGCCATCGACCACGTAGATGCGGTGCGCACGGATGATCGTGCTGAGGCGGTGTGCCACGAGGACGCGCGTTGCTTTCAGGTGCTCGAGACTCGCAGTCACGATGTCCTGTGTGCGATTGTCGAGCGCGCTCGTTGCTTCATCGAAGAGCAGGATGCGTGGCTTTTGCACGAGTGCGCGCGAGATCATGAGTCGCTGTCGCTGTCCGCCCGAGAGCGTGCCGCCGCCTTCGCTTACAACAGTGTGCATCCCCATCGGCATGTTGCGGATGTCCTGATCGAAGCCCGCCATGCTTGCCGCTTCCCACGCATCATCGATAGTTGCGAGGGAGGCTCCGACAATGTTTGTGAAAAGGTCTCCCGACATCACGCGGCCGCTTTGCAGAACCACGCCAATTTGACGACGTACAGCCTGGCAATCGAGGCCGGCAAGGTCCTGTCCGTCGTAAAAGATCCCGCCGGCTTCCGGCACTTCGAAGCCCAGCAAGAGACGCAAAATCGTCGACTTGCCGGAGCCCGAAGGTCCGACGAACGCGACGAACTCGCCCGAGCGTATTTGCAGTGTAATGTCGCGCAGAACGAGTGCGCCGTTGCTATGGTAACGAAAGCGCAAACGTTGCAGCTCGATGTCACCCGAGAGTGTGCCGGGGTCGGACTTGCCCTGGTCGACTTCCGGACGTGTGACAAGAATGGGCTTCGCCTGTTCGTAGAGCGGCACGACACTGAGCGTACCGAGCAGCGCCATTGCAGCGCTCAGCATGCCGGCGAGGCATGTGCCGAACGAGGACATGAAGGCGAGAAAGTCGCCGGTGCGTAATGTCTTCCCGTCCGCCAGAATCGGCATTGCAAGAGCGTAGAGGATCAGGCTTGCCGTGATCGGAAATGCGGCGATGAATGCGCCATACGCATTGCCGATCGTACGTGCGTTGTACTGACGTTGCCGCTGATCACTGAACTGGCGTGCCCAGATCGCGAATGCGCGGACTTCCGCACCAGCAATGCGCAGCTTCCCGACACTGCTGAGGAATTGCAGGATGGTGCCCGCGAGCTTCACGCGAATGCCTGCGACAGCGCGCTCCTGTCGCATCTGCAACCGGCTGCACACGGCGGCGGCGCCGACTGCGATTGCGATCAGAAGTGTAGCCCACGCGCCGAGCTTGACGTTGTAGTGGAAGAGCAGGCCAAAATGAAACAGTGAAACGAACGCGCCGAGCAGTGCAGTGACGGTAGCGCCCGACAGCATTTGGCGGATTGCGTCAATGCCCATGGCGCGTGTTGCGAGGTCGCCGGCAGAGTAGGGACGGAAGAAGGGCAATGGCAATGACAGCAGGCGATCCCACACTGCGGACTGCATCGACGCCGTCATTTTCCCTTCGATGCGCACGAGTGCGATGCTGTTTGCAATGCCGAACACGGCAGTCGCAATTGCGATCACGATCAGTCCGAGCGTGAGCTGCAGCAGCTGTGGACGGTCGGCGCCGGGGATGATGTCATTGAAGACGAGTCCGGTCGCGATGGGCGTAAGCAAAGTGAGCAGGCCGGTAGCAATGCACATGAGGATGACGGTCGTGACATCGCGCGTGCAGCCGTGCAGTCCGAACACGACCAGGTCCTTGATGCCGATTGCCGCGTCGGCGAACGGACGGTAGAAGCTGTAGCCGCGCGGATCGAGCCGCATGGCGACAGCTGCGGTCACGCGCTCCTCGGTGTGTGCGACCGGGTCGTGCAGCATGTAGCCGGTGCGCGGCGTCGGGATGAGTGCGACGGGGCGCTGGTCGGCCTCGAGATACGCCAGGAACGGTCCTGCGTCGGTGCGCCACCAACCGTCGCGCAGCATGACGAGGCGTGTGCGCACGCGCGATGTCTGTGCGATTGTCGCGAGCGGATCGCGCCGCATGGATGCGCCGCTCTCGCGCGGTGCGGGCCGCATCTGGATGCCTGCGGCAGTGCCAACCATCTGGACGGCTGTGAAGAGCGGATCTTCGATTGCGCCGGTCGCGCCTGCAATGGCTTTGTGCGATCCGCTACGCGCACCGGGTTTGCCGCCATCGAGCGTGTCTGCGAGGCGTGAGACAGCACCACTGAATGCCCGCCGATCGGCCGCCGCTTTCTGCCGTAGTCGCTCGCGTTCGGATGCGACGGCCTGCGCCGAGAGCTGTGTTGCACAATCGAGCACGAGATCGTGCAAGTGTCCGAGGCCGGACCACAGATCGTCTTTTCCGAGCAGTCCGCGAGTCGGCTCGACTTTGAGCTTTGCGCCTGTGCCGAGCTCGAGCCACGCACGTTGTGAGAGCGGCGTATACGTGCCGCCGTTCACCACGAGATCGGGCCGTCCCAGCAGCAATGATTTGCCTTCTTCGTGGCGAATCCACGCAATGCGTTGTCCGGATCGAACGCGCTGCACTGTTGGCGGTGGCGCGTAGTCGCCGGACTCCAGCTCTGCACAGTCCTTGGGCTCGACATCTCGTGCAATGCTCGCGCACAGCAGCTCGACCCAGTCATCGAGCAGTGTTGCGAGCTGTTCAGCCTGCTCCGGATCGGCGGCGAGCTGGCGCAGCATTTCGTGCGGCACGCGTACGAGACGGGTGCCGGTAGCACCAACGGCGAGAAGTCCGAGCGCGGGCGTGGCTCTGTCGTTGCCGCGGACTGCCAGGGCAATGCGGCCGGGCTCGACCCGAAACAGGTGCGTACGGCAGCCGGAGACAGTGCCTTCGGACAGCGGCACTGAGAACACATCGAGCCGGCCTTCGCGCACGAACCAGCCGCCGCCGCCCTCGAGCAGGAATGGTTTGTCGCTGCCCGACTCGAATTCGGGTTCGTCCGTGCGGATCACGCCCGCAAGTGCGGCTTCGCTCATTCGTTCACTCCGCCGCGATCAGACGCGTGTAGGGGCCTTTGCTCGCGCACATCTCTTCGTGCGTGCCGCGCTGTACGACTCTGCCGCGATCGAGCACAATGATCTCATCACAATCGCGAATGGTGCTCAGGCGATGTGCAATGAGGAGGCACGTGCAACCGCGCTTGCGCAGGTTGTCATCGATCATTTTTTCGGTAGTCGGGTCGAGCGCGCTCGTGGCTTCATCGAGCACGAGCAGCGTCGGATTGATGGCGAGTGCGCGTGCGATCTCGAGGCGCTGCCGCTGTCCGCCACTGAAATTGCGGCCACCTTCTTCGACGAGGCTGCCGTAACCTTCGAGGCGCGCGGCTACATCATCGTGAATGCACGCATCGCGCGCCGCCTGCAGCACGCGCGCTTCGGGGATTGTCGTATCCCAGAGCGATACGTTCTCGCGGACAGTGTTCTCGAACAGGAAAATGTCCTGGTCGACCACTGCGACCGAGTTCGTCATGACTTCGCGCGGGATGGATGCGCGCAGCTCGCCATCAAAACGGATTTCGCCGTCCCACGGGTCGTACAGGCCGCTCACGAGCTTTGCAATTGTGGACTTGCCGGAGCCCGATCCGCCGACGAGCGCTACGCGACTGCCTGAACGCAGGTGCAGGCTGAACTCACTAATGAGTGGTGCGGCGAGCCGGCTGTATCCGAACGTCACGTTCTTCAGTTCCAGATCACCCGTGAACTTGACGCGCGCCACGGGCTCTGCGGTTTCCTCTCTCGGCTCCGATACCGAGACGTTGTGCGCGGGTGCGCGCAGTACATCGTCGAGCCGCTCGAGATCGCCTTTCACTTCCTGTAGTGTGCCACCCAGCGCAACCATGCGGTTGACCGGGTTGATGAATGCGAGCATGAGCGCCTGGAAGGCCATCAGCATGCCCATGCTGAGGTTGCCTTCCATCACTCGCATACCGCCGATGCCGAGGATGAGCGCTGTGTTGATCGAGAGCAGCAGTGGCGGCACTGCGGACAGCAGGTTCGTCGTAAGCGCCATCTGTTGAGCGGTGTTCACGACTTTCGCCTGATGTCCCGCCCAGCGCGCAAAGAAGTCGGATTCGGAGCCACTCGCTTTCAGCGTCTCGAGTGTCTGCAATCCGCCCATCGCGACACCCATGAACTTTCCCTGGTCCTGCAGCAGTCGCTTGTTGAGGTCGGTGCGCTTGCGAGAGACGTATCGCAATGCAGCGATGTTCATGAGTGCAATGCCGATGCTCACGAGCGTCAGTACCACGTCGTACTGGATCATCAGCAACGCATAAAACGCGATGACGATGATGTTCAGTGCGGTCGTGGCCAGGTCGCCGGACAGAAGTCGTGCGACTTTGTCATTGATCTCGACGCGGTTGCCGATTTCGCCGGCATAGCGCTGTGTGAAAAAGTCGTACGGCAGGCGCAGCACGTGCCAGAAGAATTCCGTGGACATCGTGAGTGCGAGCTTGGTCTCGAGGCGCAGCAGGTAGCGTTGGCGCAGCCATGTGAGGGCAAGCTGGACGAGCGCCGTAATGCCCATCATGATGAGCAGCGGACGTAGCCACGTGTCGAGGGCGTGCACGAGGACATCGTCAACAAAAATTCGTGCGAAGGACGGCCCTACAATGCCGGGAATGACGAGCGCGAGTCCCGCGGCGAGGACATACAGCAGTCCACCGTGCGAACCGGCCAGGCGCGGTCCCAGTCCTTTAACCAGACTGCGCTGCGCACCGCCGGGCTTGAACTCGGGCGTCGGGGCAAACGACAGTGCGACTCCCGTGAACGCCTGGTCGAACTCGCCTTCCGTTACTGTCGTCGGTCCCTGCGCGGGATCATTGAGGTAGACTTTGTCTTTGCCGAATCCCTCGAATACGACGAAATGATTGAAGTTCCAGTGCAGGATGAGCGGCGGCTGCAGCTGCTTCAGCTGCTCGGGCTCTTTGCGCAGCCCTTTTGCTTCGAGGCCGTACGTGCGCGCAGCCTTCAACATGTTGCTGGCTTTACTGCCGTCGCGCGACACACCGCATGCGACGCGCAGCTCTTCGAGCGGTACGTACCGTCCGTAGTGGGCGAGCACCATTGCGAGCGTTGCAGCGCCGCACTCGAGCGCTTCCATCTGCAGCACCGTCGGCACGCGCGCGCGTTTGTGCGGCCGCACTACTTCGCTCTTCGGCGCGTCGCTCTTCGGCGCATTGTCCTTCACTTCGGTTGTCACATGCCCGTCCACTTGCGCATGAGCGGGATGACTTTGGCGATCGGGCGTTGCGATTCGACTGTTATTGTTGCGAGTGCGAGTGTGCCGCTCTGAATGCGCGTCGGCGGCCCTTTCGATGATGACCAGCGATACTCGCTTACAGTTTCCGGATCCACGACAAGCTCAGCATGCACTTCGTACGGTGCGCCACCGCCCGACAGCTCGCTCACGAGCTGGTCATTCTTCAGCACGCGCGCCATTCCCTTTGGCGTTGCAGGGAAATCCGAAACGAACGTTACCTTGCCGATCATCATGCCGTATTCCTCGCGCCGCACTGTCGATGGCGCGATCTGGATCTGCATGCCCTGCCGGACCAGTTTGCCCTGGAGTGACGGCACGTAGACGACGGCGACGAGATCCTGCACAGCGTGGCCGGTCAGGTCAAGACTCAGAATCGGCTCGCCGCGCGAAACGATTTTGCCCGGGTCCGTCATCACCTCGAGAATACGGCCCGTGTACGGCGATACGATCTGCGCTGCGGCTTTCAGCTGCGCCTCGAGCTGGTCGAGGTCCTGCCGCGCCTGTGCGATCTGCATGTCGCCGTTGCTGACGGTTTCGCGACGATGGTTTTCGTTGTCGAGCTGCTGCACATCGATCTGCGCGAGGTCATGCTTCAGCTCGCGCACTTTCTCGCGCGTCTGCTCGACCTGCTGGCGCGTCGATACGAGCGTCGAGCGCGTCAATAATCCTTGCGTGACCAGCTGTTCCTGCGCGGTTGCGCGATCGGCCAGCCATTTGAGTGATTCTTCCGTCGCAAT
>JBBQYT010000008.1:0-13229 GCA_038208385.1 Longimicrobiales bacterium
TCGGCGGCAAGAGCTGGACCGATGAGCCGGGGAAGGAAGTAGCTTCCACCCCAGTCGGGGTGCAGACCGACGCGCAGGAAGGTGAGACCGATCGTCGCGGTCTCGCTTGCAATGCGCAGATCGCACGCGAGTGCGAGGCACGCGCCTGCCCCCGCAGCAGGACCATTGATCGCAGCAATGACGGGCTTCGACATCGTGTCGATCAGATCGACGATGCGAGCGCCTGCGCGCACGAGCGCCTCGAAGCGCTCGGTGTCTTCGCTCTCAATGAGCTCCTGCATCACGGTGATGTCGCCGCCCGTCGAGAATGCGCGGCCAACACCCGTGATGACTATGCAGCGGACGTCGTCGTCGGCTTCGAGCTTTTGCAGTCCGGCCTCGATATCTTCGCGCATGGTGCCGGAAAACGCATTGAGACGCTCCGGCCGGTTGATGCGAATCCAGCCGACGCCGTTGTCTCTATCTACGATGATGGGTTGCTGATTCATCCTTCTCCGAAAACTTCGACGATGGTGGCGATGCCCTGGCCAACGCCGATGCACATCGTCGCGAGGCCGTAGCCGCCGCCACGGCGGCGCAGCTCGTGAATGAGTGTTGTGAGAATGCGCGAGCCCGAAGAACCGAGCGCATGTCCGAGTGCAATCGCCCCGCCATTCACGTTGACGCGCGCGGGATCGAGCTCGAGCTCCCGCATGCACGCGAGCGATTGCGCGGCAAATGCCTCGTTCAATTCGATCAATGCGATGTCGCTTGTCGCGAGTCCTGCGCGCTCGAGCGCTTTGCGCGTCGCAGGCACCGGACCAATGCCCATGTAGTCGGGCTCGACGCCCGCGACTGCAGTCGACACAATGCGTGCGAGCGGCTTGTAGCCGAATTTCTTCGCGACTCCGCTGTCTACCAGTAACACAGCCGACGCGCCATCGTTCAACCCGGATGAGTTGCCCGCAGTGACGGTACCGTTCGTCCGGAATGCCGGTGCGAGCTTCGCGAGCTTTTCAATCGTCGTGTCGGGCCGCGGATGTTCGTCTTCGACGACGCGCGTGCTTTCGCCCTTTTTGCGCGGAATCTCGACTGCCACAATCTCATCGCTGAAGCGGCCGGCGCGCTGTGCGTGGCCTGCGCGCTGCTGGCTCGTCACGGCAAACTCATCCTGCGCATCGCGACTGATCCCGTACTTGTCCGCAACAAGCTCTGCGGTTTCGCCGAGCGAGACTGTGTAGTGCTTCGGCATGCGCGGATTGATAAAACGCCAGCCCAGCACCGAATCAGCAATGCTCGGCGCGCCTCGCCCATATGCTTCTTCGGGTTTCAGCATGACGAACGGCGCCCGCGTCATCGACTCCGTGCCGCCGGCGACGAAAACATCGCCTTCACTGGATTGAATTGCGTGGAACGCGGAGTTGACGGCCTGCAGCCCGGATCCGCACAGACGGTTGACGGTCTGGCCTGGCACGCTCGCTGGATAGCCCGCCAGCAGCGCGCTCATGCGTGCGACGTTGCGGTTGTCTTCGCCGGCCTGGTTGGTGTTGCCGAAGATGACATCTTCGACGAGGGCAAGGTCGAGGTTGTTGCGCTCTGCGATGGCGCGCAGCACAACAGCGCCGAGATCATCGGGCCGCACGGACGCGAGCGCGCCCGCAATCCTGCCGACGGGAGTCCGCAGTGCGTCGATGATCCAGACTTCGCGTGACGTGTTCGACGTATTGCTCAAGATCCGGCCTTCGCGTTACAAGCGGTTGCACGGCGTACACGCGTCAGGACAGATCGATCCAAACACTCTTGATCTGTGTGTAGAGGTCGAGTGCATAGGACCCAAGCTCGCGGCCGTAGCCGGACTGCTTGTAGCCACCGAACGGCGACGCAGCATCGAGCGGGTGGTAGGTGTTGACCCACACAGTGCCCGCGTTGATGCGTTTGGCGAGGCGGTGCGCGCGCTTGAGGTCGTTGGTCCAGATCGCTGCGGCCAGGCCGTAGATGGTCGAGTTGGCCATTCTGACGGCTTCTTCATCGTCTTCAAACGTCAGTGTTGCGAGTACGGGTCCGAAAATCTCTTCCTGCGCGATGGCGTGTGTCGGGAGCACGTTGTCGAAGATTGTCGGCTCCAGCCACCAGCCCTGCTCGCTCCCGAGATACTGCGCACGCTTACCGCCGGCGACGATCTGTGCACCCTCGGACACCCCCTTCTCGATGTAGCTGACGACGCGGTTCATCTGCTCTTCGGAAATGAGCGGGCCCATGCGTGTCTTTGCATCGAGCGGATCGCCCGGCTGCATTTTCTTCGCGCGCGAAACAATCTTCTCGAGCAGCTCATCCTTCACCGATTTTTGCACGAGCAGGCGCGAGCCTGCCGTGCACGTCTGTCCGGCGTTGTAGAAAATCGCCGAGAACGCACCGCGCGCAGCCGCATCGATGTCGGCATCTGCAAAGACAATGTTCGGCGATTTGCCACCGAGCTCGAGTGAAACCCGCTTCAGGGTTTCCGCAGCTTCGCGCATGATGATCTTGCCCACAGCAGTGGAGCCTGTGAATGCGATCTTGTCGACATCGGGATGCCGCACGAGCGCGGCGCCTGCAGTCTCACCCATTCCGGTTACGACGTTCAAAACGCCGGGCGGCAGACCGACTTCAGCTGCGAGTGCAGCGAGCTCCAGCGCAGTGAGCGGAGTCTGCTCCGCTGGCTTCAGGATGACCGCGTTTCCGCACGCGAGCGCCGGCGCAACTTTCCAGCCTGCCATCAGCATTGGGAAATTCCACGGGATGATTGCACCAACGACACCGACGGGCTCGCGCAGCGTGTAGTTGAAGACGTTGCCGCGCACGGGAATGGTGTCACCCTGCAGCTTGGTGCACCAGCCTGCGTAGTAGCGGAACGAGTCGATGACTTCGCGGATGTCGATCTGTGCTTCGCGAAGCGGCTTGCCGGTGTCGAATGCCTCGAGCTTTGCAAGCTCGGCAGCGTGCGCTTCGACCGCATCGGAGAGCTTCCACAACATCGCGCCGCGGTCCGCGGCATCCATCTTCGACCACGGTCCACTCAGCGCGGCACGCGCGGCTTTCACTGCGCGATCGATGTCTTCTGCGCCCCCCTCGGCAACTTCGGTGAGGATCTGGCCTGTTGCCGGATGATGCGTCTCGAAGCGATGTCCGCTTGCGGCATCCACCCACTTGCCATCAATGAACAGCCGGTCTTCCGCTCTACGCGTAACCGGCATCTGCATCCTGGCCATCTATGCCTTTCGCAAAAGGGCCGGGAGTGATCCCGGCCCTGCGTTTGGTTACCGATTCTTGAAGCTTGCCTTGCGCTTCTCGACGTATGCGGCGAGGCCTTCCTTTGCATCGTCGCTCTGGAACAACAGCTGCTGCAGCTCCCGCTCCACGCCGAGTGCTTCGGCAAACGGAATCTCCGCGCCCGTCTGCACGGCGCGCTTGATGTTGCCCACAGCCTTTGCTGCGCGGTTCGGCGCGGTAAACGTCTTCGCGTAGTCGAGAACCTTGTTCAGGAAATCATCGCGGCTGCCCGCCTCGTAGACATCGTTTACGAGACCCATCTCCTTCGCTTCCGCCACGTCGAACGTCCTGCCCGTCACCATCAGCTCGATCGCCTTCGACTTGCCCACCATCCGTGCGATGCGTTGCGTGCCGCCCGTGCCCGGAAGCACACCCAGGTTCACCTCCGGGAGTCCAATCTTGCTCGATCCCGCGCGCGCAATGCGGATATCTGCTGCCATCGCGATCTCGAGGCCGCCACCGACGGTATGACCGTTGAGCGCGGCAATGACGAGCTTCGGTGTCTGCTCGAAGCGGCTCAGTGTCTCGTTCGCATGCAGACAGAAATAGTATTTGAATGTGGGCGTCACGCTTGCAAGCATGCTGATGTCCGCGCCAGCGCAGAAAAACTTCTCGCCCGCGCCGACAAGGACGATGACCGACACGCTGTCATCCATGCGCGCCTGCAGGATCGCCGTGTCCATCTGCTTGAACATCTCGTACGTGTATGTGTTCGCCGGAGCGTCATCCAGCGTCAGGATGGCCACGCCATCTTTCGCCTCGTACTGCACCAGCGTTTTGCTTCCCGTCGCGGCTTTCGTCTCCATCACTTTCGCCTCCATCACTTTTGCCATTGCTTCCTCCACTCGAATTGCCGCGGTTTCAATGCCGCCAGACCGACGGCGTAATGTCTCCCATTGTGCGCTCAGCCGCGTCCTGCGGCAGCGTGCTGCTACTTATATACCCCTGCAAAAAAAGCTGGCTCATGTCCTCCGCCAGCTCGCTCACCGATACGTCGCGGTCCGGGCGGTACCAGTTGTAAATCCAGTTCATCATCCCGAACAACGAATACGCCGCCACCCGGACATCGATCTTCGAATCCGCAGGGACCATCTCCCGCAGAATCGCGGTGCAGATCTCGGCGTAACGGCGCTTTTTCGCGTCCACCTGGTCGCGGTACTCGCCCGAAAGCGTCTCCGCTTCATGCGAGAGTACCTTCATCTCCTTCATGTTCGCGACGAAGAAACGAAGGTGATTCTCGATCAGGACCCGCAGCTTCCGAATCGGGTCTTCAATGCCCTCGAGCCGGACTTCCAGCTCCTCCAGAACCGCCGAAAACGATCGGTCCTGGATGAGGAACAACAGCTCTTCCTTGCTGCGTACGTAATAGTACAAGCCGGACAGGCTTATGCCGGTTTCCCGGCTGATGTCGCGGATGCTCGCTTCGTGGTAGCTTTTCTCTGCGAAAACTGCCGCTGCAGTCCGCAAAATGAGCGCGAGCTTCGCGTCGTATGGCTGTTGTTTTTCGTCCGTCATCCGCCCGAGTTCTGCCGGTTTGTGGGCGTCAAGCTAGACCTGCCAAAGGGCATGGGCAAGTGGGCGCGCCGCTTGCCCCATCATCCCTTCGGGGCTAGTTTTAGCGGTTCCGGGCCGTGCAATTCGCTTTCCTTTACACAAGCTCGAATGCGCCTGTTTTCGCCTGCCGTCATGGGTCTTTTCGCAACTGCGACGCTGCTGCTTGCCGGGTGCTCGGACGTGCCCACGCAACCCGCAACGCTCGTCACGTCCGAAACGCAGGCCGCACTGAAGGTCGCAAGCGCACTCCCTACACTCCCCGAGCTCGTGGCCAAAGCGCACGCCAGTGCCGCGCTCGACGAAGCACGCACCGCCCGGCTCGCCCACGCGCAGAACTCCTGGCAGCTCGCGGAAGTGCTGGGCGCCGGCGAACAGTCCGACGCCCTCCGGATCCAGGCTTACGACGAAGCAGTGCCCGCTCTGGCTCCAATTCTTTCAGACGATGAAATCGCGGTCGCGCAGAAACGGCTCCTCGACTGGGCAGCTCTGGCGGGCTCAATAGTCCAGGCGAGGGCTTTGCCCGGCTTCACCGAGGCACTTCGCCAGGGCAAATCGCTGGTCCAGCAGGGCGTGCAGGACAGGCTCGCGGGTGACCGCGTCGCCGCCCTCGAAAAGACCCTGACCGCTGCGGACGTGCTGGCCGCGACGACGCCGCGCGGCGTGGCGCTATCCCTCACCCGCGCCGCCGAGCTCGCACTCGCCATTGCCCAGCGCATCTCGCCCGACCGCCTTTCCGCCGAAGAGCTCCAGCGCGCTGAGCGCCTGGTCCGAAGCGCCCGCGAAGCCCTTGGCGACGAGGATTACGAGCGCGCGATCCGCCGGGCCTATTATGCGAGGCAGCTGCTGACACCTTAACCGCAGCGATTAGGGATTAGCGATTAGCGATTAGTTCTTTCATCGCAACGTAAAGCGCCCGGGAATCCTGAGGATTCCGGGCGCTTTCATGTTCGCGACGAACGGGGGAACCGCGACGAGCATACTAATCTCTAATCGCTAATCCCTAATCCCTGCAGTTTATCCCCGCGAGGACCTTGGATCCGGCCTGCCGATCGTGTCCTTGCTCCGGATCTTGCCGTCCTCGTTCTTGACCTTCAGCTCGCCGCCGCCGGTGCGCTTCAGAGCGGCGCGGGCCGCGGACTCGGCCTGCTTCTGGGTTCGGTGCAGCGACGACGCACGCTGGCCGCCGTCTTTTTTGTTTGCCCACTGACCGTCGGGTCGCAACGAAACGGTCCTGTCGTTTCTCGCCATCGTACGCCTCCGTGACTCCGCAGGGTTTGCGCGGTGTTGTTGGGAACCAGTGCAAGATACGTTCGCGCGCGGCGACGGTTAACATGGCCGTCCGGGCACAATGCGATCTCCCGTCGCCGATCCGCGGTTCAAGCTCTGGAATCTCCGCCCATCGGCCGTTATGTTTCTGGCCGATCGCCCGGGTGGCGAAATGGCAAACGCAGCAGACTCAAAATCTGCCGGGCGAAAGTCCTTGTGAGTTCGAGTCTCACCCCGGGCATAGTTAATAGGGCAGTGATTTACAAACGCGTGGGCGGGTCCTTAATCGGGGGCTCGCCCACTTCGTTTGGGCACATACCTGGGGCTGGTCCACATGCCGTGCGTTTGTTGTTCTCTATTTGGCGATCGTCACCAGGCCCACCATGTTCAGGCCACTCTCGGCAATGACCAGATTGCCTTCCTTCGTCGCCATCATGTTGCGGACGACGGCGCCGCCTCCAGGGATAATCCACGTCTGAAAGTTTTCAGTCTTCGGATCGAAGCGCACCAGCGCGTTCGGTTTCACTGCAGACTCCACGTACCACACTGCACCGCGCGAAAACGTAATTGCATACGGCTGTGACTTCGGTCCGCCGGGCGATGCGTACTCGCTCATCTTGCCCGTCTTCGGATCGAAGCGTCCGAGATAGCCGCGTGAATAGTCCGCATACCAGAGAACGTCCTCGTTGTCGATCGCAATGCGACGCGGCCGCGTTCCTTCGTTCGGCAGCACGAATTCTTTGATGTCCATCGTCACTGGATCGATGCTCGCGATCTTGTTCGTACCAAACTCCACGAACCACGGCACGTCTTTCGAGCTGATGACAATGCCGTATGGATTCGAGCGCGTCGTCGGCGATGGCACGACTCTCACCGCGCCCGTTTTCGGATCGAGTTTGCCGACCATATTGGCGCCCTGCGCAGTGAACCATAGCGTGCCGCTCTGATCGAAGATCGGTGTGTGCGGATCGCGCGTCCCTGCAGGCAGTTTATACTCGGTGATGTCTCCGCTCTGGGGATCGAGCTTGCCGATGTAGCCTTTCGAGTTTGCCGTAAACCAGATCTTGCCATCCCTGTCCTCGACGAGGCCGTGCGGTCCGGAGCCTTCGATCGTCAACGGATATTCCCTGATCACGCCCGTCTTCGTGTCGACGCGGCCGAGCTTGTTCGCAAACTGCCCGGTGTACCACAGCGCGCCATCATCCGTGGCCAGAGGATCGTGCGGGCGTGATCCCCTGGTCGGCACGGACCACTCCTTGAACGAGACTCTCGTCGGACCCGGAATTACGATTGCGGGCGGCTTTACTTTTTCAGGAAAATTCCTGGCGAGATAGTCGGCGACCAGGTTGGCCTGGTCCTTTGGCAGGTCTACCATCGTACCAAATATTTTTGGCCATTCCTGACGCGAGTATCCGTCATTGGTGATCATGCCGAGGCCGTGGCATTGCGAGCACACCGACTCGACGACTTCCTTGCCTGCGCCTTCCGGGAGATTCACCGGCGCGCCGCCGCGTCCCTGAGCAACCACTGCCGATGACCAGATCATTGCGAGCGACGATGCCGCGAGACACGCACAGGCGATGCGTTTCGACATCATTATTCCTCCGTTGTGAGGGTGAGCCGCTTGATGGCTCCCGTAAGGCTTTCGCCGCCGATCGAGATGAACATCTGCCCATCGCTTATCGACAAATCAAATGTCATCCGGCGGTCCAGCCGCTCTACCAGACCGGTGAGGATGTCGGGATCCAGGGCGTAGAGCTCGAGCTCATCGGCGCGGTGAATCTTCGCGCCATTCAATTGTTGCAGCAGCGCGCGCGTTCGGTGCGTGTAGACGGCGACGCGCGGTGACGCCTTGCTCGCTTTGTGAAGTCGCTCCGCGTCGGGCGCGCCGATCTCGATCCATGAAGTCAGCGCGCCAGTGAGGTCACGTACCGAGATCGCAGGCACGTCGGGCTCGGCCAATCCGCGCGAGAAGGCAATGCCTTCGGTGAATTCGAGGCAGTAGGCCAGCAGGCGCGTCACGAGGTATTCCCCGGCCTCGGAAGGATGGCACTCGACCTTGAGGGCCAGGGATTCATAGACGCCGCGATCCATGTCGGCAAGCTGGATCGTAAAGTTGTATATCGTCGACGTGAGAGCCACGGAGATGCACCGGAATTAAGAGAGGAACAGCGCCGTACCTCGCGCGCTTCGTGGAAGGCGCAACGAGCGTGTATCAGGAGACGACCAGTGTGTAGGCGCCTGGCTGGTTGTCTGCTGTAGCCGTGACGATTGCATTGGGATCGGTCACGTAGGTCGTATCCGTTGTGATGCCGTTAATGACGGCCTCGACGGCGTAGGTGTCTGCAACGGAGAGCGTCTGCTGGGTGAACGAGTCGGGCACGACCACGGTGTGTAGCGTGATGCCATCTTTCATGACGTCGAACGTGACCGGACCGATCCACGTCTTCTCGAACATCATTTCGTCCGGATTCGGGCCGGGCACTTCGCTCACCGTGAATTCGTACGTCCCCTGCTTTGCATCCTCTACCACCTCCGCCAGGAATCCGCGCGCGCCCATGACTGCAATCGGCGCAGACGCGTAAACATTTCCATCGATAACAGTCGTGCCCACCACGGCGTAAGTTATCGTCGTAGGCACGAACCCACGGCTGCCGGGCATGATCCCGAGATGTGCAAGCGATTGACCGTTCCTTGAAACCCTGAATTGCGCGACGTAGCGGGTATTGTTGTTGAGTACGATCGCGCTCATATCATCTCTCGGTCAGGGGAATCGCACGCATGAGACAGCGGCGCGCCGGATGGAATGTCCGCCCGTTGCACCGTCGTCAGACCAGAATACTACGCTTTCAGCCTGGTTGTTGTTGCGTCAGGCAGTGCAGAGTGCCGAGTCCCCAGACGAGATCGACAGCATGGATGCCGACGACATCACGCCCTGGGAACAAATCGGCCAGGATGTTGAGAGCGGTGCGGTCGTTCCTGTCGTTGAACGTGGGCACGATCACAACGTCGTTTGCAATGTAGAAGTTTGCGTAGCTCGCGGGCAGACGTTCGCCTTCCATGATCACCGGGCGCGGGTAAGGCAGCTTTACGATTCGGAGACCACCCGGAAATGATTTTGCCGCGAGCTCGAGCCGGCGCAGGTTGTCGATAGACGATTCGTGGTTGTCGTCCGCAGGATCTTCTTCGTAGGCGAGCGTGATCGTATGCCCATCCACGAAGCGACAGATGTCATCCACGTGTCCGTGCGTGTCATCGCCTGCAGCGCCGTTGCCGAGCCAGATCGTGCGCGTGATGCCGAGATACTCCGCGAATGCGTGCTCGTAATCCGCCCGCGTCATTCCAGGATTGCGGACCTGTACATCGGACAGCAGCCACTCCTCCGTCACGAGCATGGTGCCCGCGCCATCCGTCTCGATGCCGCCGCCCTCGAGGACGAGCGGCCGGCCGTCAGGGCGCATCGCCCACACGAGTGGCCTGTTGGTAAGCTCCGCTATGCTGTCCGGTACGAGCGCATCGCGCGCATAATTTTCGTATTTCGCCCACGCATTGAACTTCCAGCCGATCCACTCGAATCCATCGGGACCATACACGCCTGTCGCTCCCGAATCGCGCAGCCACACGCGATCTGTAGGCACAACGTGCAGTGCGCAGCGCTCGAGATCTACGTCATGCGCGAGCAATGCTGCACGCGCATCTTCCGCGTGATCTTCACTGCTGCATAGAACGCGCACGGGCTCCGAGCGATGCACGACGCGCGCGATCTCCGCGTAGACCCACGGAATCGGCTCGAACTTGCCCGGCCAATCGGGTTCGTGATGCGGCCAGCCGATCCATGTTGCTGCGTGCGGCTCCCATTCTGCGGGCCAGCGCCGCAGTGCTCCAGCGCTCATCCGAGATAGCGATTCAGAATCGGCGCGTATGCGTCGATGCGGCGGTCGCGCAGGAAGGGCCAGTTGCGGCGTGTGTATTCGATGACTCCGGGATCACAGTCCGCAGTGAGAATTGCAGGCTCGGTGCCGGCTTCGGCCATGACGCGACCGAACGGATCGCAAATGAAGGAGTGGCCAAAGAACTCGAGGCCATCCGTGCCAGGCTCGGGCTCGAAGCCCACGCGGTTTGCAGCAGCGATGTACACGCCGTTCGCAATCGCGTGGCTGCGCTGGATCGTCTGCCACGCATCAGCCTGCGCGTTGGCCCACTCATCCTTTTCCTTCGGGTGCCAGCCGATCGCCGTCGGATAAAAGATCACCTGCGCACCCATCAGCGCCGTGATGCGCGCAGCTTCCGGATACCACTGGTCCCAGCAAATCAGCACGCCAATTCTGCCGTAGCGCGTATCGAACGTTCGAAAGCCTGCGGTTTGACCCTGCCTCTCGCCGTGCTGATAAACTTCGCCCGGCGTGAAGTAGTATTTCTCGTAATAGAGCGGATCATCGGGGATGTGCATCTTCCGGTAGACTCCGAGCAGCGAGCCGTCCGCATCGACGACAGCAGCCGAGTTGTGGTAGACACCGGCAGCGCGCTTCTCGAACATTGGCACGATGATGACAATCGAAAGCTCGGCAGCCAGCTTCTGCATGCGCTCGACGGTCGGTCCGGGGATTGACTCCGCGAGGTCGAAGCGCTCGGCGTCGGTCGTCTTGCAGAAATACGGCGCGTCGAAGAGCTCCTGCAGGCAGATGATCTGGGCGCCGGTTCGTGCCGCATCGCGGATGGCCTCCTCGTGCGCCTGCACCGTAGACTGCTTGTCCGCCCCGACCGCGAGCTGGATCAATCCGATTCTGAAAATGCCACTCATCGCCACGCCAGGTTCAGGGTTTTCTGGAGGCGTGAATTTGGATGCATCGACGTTGGAACGCAAACGCGTGTTAACTTGTATCTAGCAGTACTTTACGTTCGGCGATGACGCCGAACGCGGGACGACGTCCAAGGGCATCCAGCGACCAAATGCACTCCAGTCAGATTTTCTTCGATTCAACGGGCAGGCGCGGCCGTCTCATGCGGCGGGCGGCAGCCGGCTTCGCACTGGCCTTTGCGGCCATAACCACAGTTTTCGCGGTCAGTCTGCTCGTGGTTCCCCTGCTACCGAAATTGCCGGGCCTCGGCCTCGCCCATCACGCGTACATTCGTGCGCCCAGCCTCCCGACCCTCAACCCGAAAATACGCCTCGCCCGCCTGCTTCTGCGGCGCTCCCGGCAGGATCTGTGGAAAGAGATCGCGCACTCGAAGAAGCATTCCGTCGTGGCTGCGGCTGCCTCGCACCCGTCGCCGCGTGCTCCGCTCGCGGCTGGAACGCCCGTTGTCGCCGGATTCTACGCGGCATGGCGCCAGACTGGCTTGCAGTCGCTGAAGGCAAACGCCGACCACATGACGCACCTGATGCCGGAGTGGCTCCACCTCGACTCCCTCGGCACCGGCCTCGATACCACTGACTGGAACCTCAAGCTCACACCCAAGAACGCGGAAGTCGTGAAGATCGCGCGCGACCACGGCCTGCGCGTCTACCCGATCTTCAACAACGCAAAGAACGGCGTGTTCCTGCCCGGCCGCGTTCACGAGCTTTTTGCGTCGCAGGCCAAACAGAAAAAGCTTGCAAGCGATGTTACAGCGTGGCTTAAGCTCCAGAAGTTTCAGGGCCTGAACCTGGACTTCGAGAATCTCGCGCCCGAGGACTATCGCAAGCTGCCGCTCTTCATGGACATCCTGCGCAGTTCGTTCGAGAAGGAAGGCCTTTCGCTTACAGTCGATATCGAAGCGACGAATCCGAAGGTCCCCGTCGCCGACATCGCGAAGCGGAGTGAATTCGTCGTGCTCATGTCCTACGGCGAGCATCCGCCGGGCGGTGCGCCTGGCCCCATCGCTTCGACGGGCTGGTACTACAAGCTGCTCAACACCGCGCTGGTCAACATCCCGGCGAACAAGCTCGTCGTTGGTCTCGGGAATTATTCATTTGACTGGGCCGCCAACCAACCGTTAGCCCGGCCGCTCACATTTCAGCAGGCACTCGTCGCCGCTCGTGACTACGGACCCGACGTCAGTCCGGAAGCGACCGTCGACTTCGACAAGGATGCGCTCAACACCACGTTCAACTACCACGATGATGCAGGAATCCTGCACGAAGTGTGGATGCTGGACGCGGTGAGTGCGTACAACGAGTGGAAGCTTGCAAGTCGCGCCAACGTGCGCGGTGCTGCGTTGTGGGTGCTCGGTGCGGAAGACCCGAGCGTCTGGACATTCCTCGATCATCGCATCTTGCTGAATGCATCGCCCTCCGGACTCGAACGCGTGCGTTTTCCGTACGAAGTCGAATCCGCCGGTACAGGTGAAGTGCTCTCGGTGAAGTCAACACCGCAGGAAGGCCGGCGCACGTTCGAGGTCGATCCGTCGAACGGACTGATCACAGACATGTCTTTCGTCCGCTTCCCATCGTCGTTCATTCTGCAGCACGAAGGCTTTCACAGAGGCTACATCGCGCTGACTCTCGATGATGGTCCCGATGCGCGCTACACGCCCGCCATTCTCGATGTCTTGAAGGAGCTCGGGGTTCATGCCACGTTCTTCGTCGTTGGCGAAAACGTCGAGAGCTATCCCGAGCTCGTGAGGCGCATGTATGACGAAGGCCACGAGATCGGCAACCACACGTTCACGCATCCCAACATGGGAACCGTGAGCCACCGGCGCGCACTGCTCGAGATCAATACAACGCAGCGCGCAATCGAAAGCGTCACCGGCCATTCGACGACACTATTTCGCGCGCCCTACAACGCAGACGCAGAGCCCAGCACCAGCGACGAGCTGGCGCCACTCCTGCTCGCAGACACGCTCGGGTACGTCACCGTCGGCGAAACACTCGACCCGCAGGACTGGGCGCTCGCCATGCCGGGACCGGATGGCAGCCTCGTTCGACGCACTGCGGATGACCTTGCCAACACGATCATCAACCAGGTGAATCAGTACGGCAACACGGCGAACGTCGTGCTGCTGCACAACGCCGGCGGCGACCGCAGCAACACGATCGAAGCACTGCGGAAAGTCGTGCCCGAGCTGAAGGAAGCCGGCTATCAGTTCGTCACCGTGTCACGACTGCTCGGCACGACGCGCGATAAAGTCATGCCGCC
>JBBQYT010000009.1:0-13057 GCA_038208385.1 Longimicrobiales bacterium
GGAAGCGATGTCGCCGCGGCTACGGCTTTGATGATTTTCTGCACGAGGTCGAGGTCTTTCAGGCAGCCCGAGCCGCCGTTGCGGCTCACGACCTTCTTGACCGGACAGCCGAAGTTGATGTCGAGAAAGTCAGGCTGAAACGCCTGCTCGACGAGCGCCGCTGCCTCGGCCATGCCTTCCGGATCAGCGCCGAAAATCTGCACGCCAATGGGCCGCTCGGCATCATCGAAGCGAAGGTAGTCCCACGTGCGCTCGGACCCGCGTCTCAGACCTTCAGCACTCACGAACTCGCTGACGACAACATCCGCGCCAAAGCTGCGGCACAGACGCCGGAACGGCGATTCGCTGACGCCGGCCTGCGGTGCCAGATACAACGGCGTATCGCCATTGCGAAGACGGGTCCAGAGATCGTTCGACATTGTCCGAAATTTAACCCGGATCAGGTGCCCGATCAATCGGCCGCATGCCGTTTTGACACCTTTGTAGGGCGCGTCTATGTTGCCTGGATCGGTCCGTGGCTCGTGGCTCGTGGCTCGTGGCTCGTGGCTCGTGGCTCGTGGCTCGTGGCTCGTGGCTCGTGGCTCGTGGCTCGTGGCTCGTGGCTCGTGGCTCGTGGCGAGCGCCACTCATAAGCCGCAAAAACAGCGGAGTGATTACGTGCAGCTAAGAGAGTTTTTCAATCGGGACCTGGTGAGCCTGAACCTTCGTGGTGAGACGAAGGATGAGGTCCTCAAAGAGCTCATCGGGTGTCTCGGCCTGGATGAAAAAAGCGAAGGCATTCTGTTCAAGATGCTGAAGCGTCGGGAGAACCTTGGATCGACGGGCATTGGGCACGGCTTCGCGATTCCCCACTGCCGCTCTCTCGTCGTCAACAACCTGCGCGTCGCGTTCGGGCGTAAATCCAACGGCATCGACTTCAAGGCGATCGACAACCAGCCCGCGCACTACTTCTTCATGATCGTGGCACCGCCGCTCGAGGTGAACAACCTCTACCTGCCCGTGCTCGGCAAGATTGCGCAGTTCGCAAAAGACCCGGACGTGGTTGATCGCCTCCAGCATATTCAGACTCCCGACGAGTTCCTGGCGCTGCTCGAAGAGAAGTCGGCGTAGCCGATCGTCTAGCGCCTGGCGTCTATCGTCTTTCGTGTGGCACGTGCAGTTAACGATAGACGAAAGACGCTCAACGATAGACGAAAAAAGCGCCGGATCCAAAACGGATCCGGCGCTTGAGTTTTCTCGGACGATAGAAGTTCGTTTAGTCATTCCTCCTATTTTCCGACAATCATTTTGCGTACAGTGCTCTCCCCATTCACGATCATCTGCATGTAGTAGATACCCGAGGCTACCTTCCGACCGTTTCGGTCGTTTCCGTCCCAGTATGCCTTGAAGACACCCGGACCCGGATATGCCAACTCATTCACTGGTTGCCCGCTACCCGCCGGATGATCCATCGCAATCGGGACTGCCACGAGCTGCTGTAGGACATTGAAAATCCTGATCGTCACTACAACCGGTTTCCCGCTCTCGAACATCTCCGGCAAAAGCTCGAAGGGTATCCGAGTTTCGGGGTTGAATGGGTTCGGGTAATTCTGCTCCAGTCGGAATCCGCGTCCTCGAACTGCATTGCCTGACTGTTGTGCATGCAGCGATGCTGGCACAAGAGCGAGTCCAAGGATGAGGAGGAGACCGACGCTGCTGCCGCGTCTCATTGTCACCTCCGCACAGTGTTGCGCTGTGCTGTAGCTAAGTGTGCGATCGCCCTCCAGTGATTGGGGACAGTGATCCTGCCATGACCTCACTACAATGAGGATGATACGCCTTTAACCCAAGTGCGTCAAGACTTTGTTTCACACACTTATAGCTCCGTTCGCATCATCCCGCTTGTCACCTCCGAGCAGCGTTCTCGCATCGCCTGTTCTGGCCGTAACCCCCGCTTTATCAAGATGTTCCAGCAATGGGATCAGATGCTTTCTCGATACCCCAAACAGCTCTTTGAAGTCCCCCAGCGCGAGCTTCTGACCGGCGGGAAACGACGCACGCAACCGTGAAACAGCTGCATCCAAACGCCCCCGTTCCAGGTACATCTCCGAACTCAACGACACCACACTGCCCTCCGACTCCAAGAGCTTCAGCACCGAACCGAAGTCCTTGCCGCCGGCGGCGCCGCCGTCGACTGCCGCTTCGAGCTCCGTCCGGCCCGGCGCCGTCAGACCGGCATCCTCGAGTGTTTTCAGAATCCGTAGCCGGAGCGCCTCCTGGTCGGGCGTCATGACGGGTTTGAAGCCGGTGCGTCGCAGGACGCCGCCAGTTGCTTCGAGCCCGCCAGCCGTGACCAGTGCGTTGATGCACCAATTTGCAAGCGCTCCTGGACATCCCTTTGGCGCCGAGCGGATCAATTCTTCGCGCGTAATTCCCTGTCTGAGCGGATTGTGTTTGTGTTCTTCATCGACGCGCGCGGACAGCCGGCGCTGAACCTGCTCGATCGGCTCGATCGACAGCAATTGGTCGGCAACTCGGACGAGTCCATACCGCATTGCGTCTTTGACGATTGCGTTCGCAGCTGCCGGCAGAATGCCGGCGATGATGGGCAGGGCGAGCGCATTCACGCCATCCCAGCCGGCCAACTCGACCGCCGCGATGACGGCCTGCGCGTCGGTGCCGTCCAGCAGGTTCTGCAGGTGCTCAAAGGACACGGCATCGGTCCGGCGACGCTTCCGCGCCTGTGGTTCTGCGATGATGCCGCCGCCAATGGTCGTCACGGGCGAGTAACTCCGAATCACGAAGCGGTCGCGTGCGCGGGCGATGTGTTTCGTCTCGAGGCGGAGTTGCGCCCACGCGGTGGTGCCTGGCTCGATCTGCTCGTTCCCGCCGAGGAGTGCCACACGGGCCATCACTTCCGCAGTGCCGAGGTGCAGCCGCACTCGTTGGCGGTGCTTGAGCGGAGGCGCGCTGCCCAGCGGTGTGAGTTTCACGGTCAGGATGGAAGCAGGTTCCCAGTGCGGGTCCGTTACGAGTGTGCTGCCGCGTGGTGCAGCGGTCTTTTCGACGCCTGCGAGCGCGATGGCCGCGCGCTGTCCCGCCACGACGGCCTCGACGGCATGCTCGTGGTTTTGTAGTCCGCGCACGCGCGCACTCGCCGGCGAAGGCATGATGCGGACAATCGAACCGCTTTCGAGGCGACCACTCCACGCCGTGCCGGTGGCAACCGTGCCGGTGCCCTTGATCGTGAAGACCCGATCGACGGGCATGCGGAATATGTCGCCTGCATTCCGAACGACGCATGCACGAGCGGCATGTGCGAGCAAAGTGCGTAGCTCGGGAATGCCCTGCCCTGTGGTCGCGGACACACCGATGATGGGCGCATCTGCGAGTGCCGAGCCGGCGAGTGCTGCACGGACATCTTCGGTGACCAGGTCGAGCCAATCGGCATCTACGAGGTCGACCTTGCTGATGACGACAATGCCAGCGCGCACG
Source organism: Longimicrobiales bacterium (assembly GCA_038208385.1). GTDB lineage: Bacteria > Gemmatimonadota > Gemmatimonadetes > Longimicrobiales > RSA9 > JBBQYT01. The sequence goes on from JBBQYT010000009.1 coordinate 3,475, forward strand.
CCGAGCAGGCTCAGGATGTCGAGATGCTCGCGGGTCTGCGGCATGATGCCTTCATCCGCGGCTATGACGAGCATCACGAGGTCGATCCCGGTTGCACCTGCGAGCATGTTGCGGATGAAGTCTTCGTGACCAGGGACGTCGACGAGTCCAAGCTCGATATCGTCTTCGAGAAGAAGGTTTGCAAAGCCCAGGTCGATTGTAATCCCGCGGCGTTTTTCTTCCGGGAGGCGATCGGTGTCGATGCCCGTCAGTGCGCGAACGAGTGCAGTCTTGCCGTGGTCGATATGGCCAGCCGTACCGGCGATCAGCTTGCGCATGCGTTCCGCTCGAGGACTTCCGCGAGGAACGTCAGAGAGCGGAGCGGTGTCACGCCTTCGATCACGTGATGGGCGAGGAATTTTCCGAGGAGGGCCCAATGTGCGGCGGTGCGGTCCAGCGGAATTGCGACTCCGCTCGTCAGCTGCAGCAGGTCGGCGCGTGCCTGCGCGGGCAGATTGCGTCCTGCAATCACCGCGGAGCACACGCGACAGCGCACGCCGCCTGCGGAATAGTCGAACGTCGATTCTTCATCGCTCGCGAGGGTGCGGCTGCAATGCACGCATGTCTCGAGCGATGGCGCGAACCCGAGGCGCCCGACGAGCGACCACGTCTCTGCAAGGAGCACACTCTCCAGCTCATCCGTGCTCGCAGTCTCGACGCGCTGCAGGGCGGCGCAGAACGGGTCGTACAAACCAGGCTCGGGTTCTTCGCTCGCAGTACGCAGTACGATTTCGGCGAGGAGTGAAGCACCGCCGAAGCGCATGAGATCGCGTCCCAGTGCCTGTCTGCTGCGCGACAGCTCGAAGCCCGAGAGATTCTGCAGCTCACGGCCGTGCTTCACATAGAGGTGCGCAATGCCCTCCGTGAAGGGCTCGAGCATGCCGCCGTACTGATTTTTTGGACGAAGTGCGCCGCGCGCGATCGCCGAGACTACGCCGTTGTCGCGCGTGAAAAGACGGAGAATCTTGCTGGTTTCACTGTAGGGGAACGCTTGCAGAACGATGCATTCGGCGGTGAGGAGCGGCATGGGTGCATCACCGCTGCATGGATTGGAGACGGCGGAACAGGTCACTTCGGAGTTGCACTACATCTGCCTCCGGCGATGGCGTGCTGGCGTTTTCCGCATCGAGCCGCGCGAGCTGGAGCAGAACTCCACGACGCTGTTTGCGCGCACGCTCGGGCGCTTTGCCCGCAAACGCGGCAGCGAGCATTGCGAGCGTACCAAACGTGATGCCGAGGAGCAGTACGACACTGCGAGTCGATAACGTGGCCGGCGGCTTCTCTACTTTTGGTGTGACGGTGCCCTGCAAAACACCCGCCGCAGTGACGCCACCCGGACCTGCGAGGATCGTGTAATCACCTGATGTCGGGACGGGCGCACGGAAAGGCTGGCCGAGGTAGAGCTGACCGAGGTATCGCGTAGCGACAAAAAATACTGCGTCATCGGCTGGATTCTGTTTGGCAATCTGGAACGCGAACTCACCTTTGCGGCCGCTGAGTGCCTGCGTGGTGACGGCGCCGCCTGCCTTCGTGACGCGATGCAGCGAGACGGTTAGCGAGGGCACCGGCTGGCCCTGCGCATCGACGACGTGCCCGCGGAAGGTAGTCTCCTGCGCGCGTGCACTGTTGAACAGCAGCAGCCCGCTCGCGATGGCGAACAGGCACGCACGCATTGTTTTGGTATTGAATTTCATGGATTGAAGCGACCGAAATCCTCCGGGTCCATCCGGCGCAGGTGTTCGCGCAGCTCTTCCGCGGTCAGACTGCCGCCGCCGCTGCTTCTGTCTTCTTCGCTGACGAAGTCCTGTGGGTCATCCGATGCTTCGGCGACTTCGATGGAGGTATTCTCGAGAAGGTCATCGCTCGTGAAGATTGCTGCATCCATCCGCAGGGCAATGGCAATCGAATCGGACGGCCGCGCATCGACGCTGATGAGCTCGGCACCACGCTGGATAATGAGCTCGGCGTAGTAGGTGTTTTCGACGACCTTCGTGATGACGACGCGCTGCAGTGATCCGCCCAGTCCCATGATCACGGAAGCAAACAGGTCGTGCGTGAGCGGGCGCGAGAATTTCATCCCGGCCAGCTCCATCGCGATCGCACTGGCCTCACCCGGTCCGATCCAGATTGGTAGCACGCGGCTGCCATCCTTTTCCTGCAGGATGACGACCGGTGTGTTGGATGTTCGGTCGAGGCCCAGGCTTTGAACTTTCACTTCCACCATGCTGGCCTCCGAAGAGTCTGCCTGGACTCCGTCAGGCGCGCGCCGCTGTCTTGAGAGCTTCGGCGCGGTCCGTCTTTTCCCACGAGAAAAACTCGAGCGTACGATTTGTCGATTCGTCGGTATACGGCATGCGTCCGAAATGTCCGTAGGACGCGGTTGGACGGTAGATCGGCGTATTCAACTTCAACGTCTCGATGATCGCGCGCGGACGGAAATCGAATACTTCGCGCAGTGCGTTCTCGATCGCTTCTTCCGAAACGACGCCCGTGCCGAACGTCTCGACATGCACTGAGACAGGTTCTGCAACACCGATGGCATACGCGAGCTGGATTTCGCACCTGGTCGCGAGTCCAGCGGCGACGACGTTCTTTGCAGCCCAGCGCGCTGCGTAGGCTGCAGAGCGATCCACCTTCGACGGATCCTTGCCGCTGAATGCACCGCCGCCGTGCCGCGCAGATCCGCCGTACGTGTCGACAATGATCTTGCGGCCGGTCAGTCCCGAATCGCCGTGCGGACCACCTACAACAAACCGGCCCGTCGGGTTCACGTGATACGTGCAATGACTCGGGTCATACAGCTCGGGCGGCATCACCGGTGCGATGACGCGTTCGATGATTTCACCGCGCAGCTCATCGAGCGTGATGTTCGGAGAGTGCTGCGTGCTGACCACGACGGTATCGACTCGAACGGGCCGGCCGTTCTCGTATTCCATCGTCACCTGCGCCTTGCCATCGGGGCGCAGCCAATCGAGCTGTCCGGTTTTCCGCAGCGTTGCAAGACGCTGTGTCAGCTTGTGCGCGAGCATGATCGGCGCCGGCATGAGCTCCGGAGTCTCATCGACTGCGTATCCGAACATCATACCCTGGTCGCCCGCACCGCCCGGGTCCACGCCCTGTGCGATGTCCGGTGACTGCCTGTCGATGGTCACGAGCACTGCGCACGTCTCACCATCGATACCGTATGATGAGTCGGTGTAGCCGATTGACCGGATGGTGCCGCGCGCTATGCCTGCAATGTCTACGTATGTGTTTGTTGTGATCTCGCCGGCAACGAGCGCCAGGCCTGTCGTGACGAGCACTTCGCAGGCCACGCGGCCCGCCGGATCGGCGTCCAGGATGGAGTCCAGAATGGAGTCGCTGATCTGGTCAGCGATCTTGTCGGGATGGCCTTCGGTAACCGACTCTGATGTGAAGAGATTGCGCCTCAACCCCGACTCCCTGTTGAATTTATGAAGTGCAACGGAAGCTAGCCGCTCACTCCTTGGGTGACAAGTTCCAACGGCCTGCAAACAGCGACAGATCCAGGAACTGGGACAGGCCCTCCGTGAGTGATGCAATCACGTCGTTGGGAGTGCCCGCCGTGAGTGCCACTGCCGCCGCTTTTCTTGCTTCTGAAGCCGGCACACTGCGAATGACCTTCTTGATCTCCGGCAATGACGACGGCCCAACGCTCAGCGCCGTGATACCCAGACCGAGAAGCAGGAATACGCCGAGCGGGTTGGCCGCCATCTCGCCGCAGACGCACACTTCGATGCCTGCACTGCTCCCGGCATCGGACGTCGCTTTCAGGAGCCGCACAACGCCGGGATGGAACGGCGTGTAAAGATTTGCGAGTCGCGAGTTGCCACGGTCGACAGCGAGCGTGTACTGCACGAGATCGTTCGTCCCTACCGAAAAGAAGTCTGCATATTTCGACAGCTCGGTAGCGATCAGCGCTGCCGCGGGCGTCTCGACCATCACACCGAGCTTGTACCCCGGATTGAACGCGATCCCATCGCGCACCAGCTTCTGCTCCTCCTCGCCCAGCATCTCGCGGGTGCGCTCGAGCTCATCGATCTCATTGACGAGCGGCAGCATGATGCGAACATCGCCGTGCGCGGTGGCGCGCAGCAGAGCGCGCAGCTGCATGCGGAACAGATCCGGATTATCGAGACAAACGCGGATGGCGCGCCAGCCGAGGAACGGATTTTCTTCCGGCGGCATGTGCAGGAACAACGGGAATTTGTCGCCGCCGAGATCGAACGTGCGGATGTAGACGGCCTGGTTCGGGAACGTCTCTGCGACGTGCCTGTAGGCTTTGTATTGTTCTTCTTCTTCGGGCGCGGAGCTGCGTCCGACGACCAGGAACTCGGTACGGAACAGCCCGACACCCTGTGCGCCGTGGTCCAGCGCATTCTGTGCTTCACCCGGCAGGTCGATGTTCGCGCGCAGCTGCACGGTCTGATGGTCGGGCGTCATCGACTCGAGGTGCGCGAGCATGATGAGCTCCTGCTCCCACTCACGCACGCGGAAGTCACGCTCGCGGTACTGCTCGCGCTCGGTATCGGTAGGATCGATGACAACGCGTCCCGCGCGACCGTCGAGAATCATCAGCTGTCCGGTCTTCACGATTGTCGAAAGATCGGAAAGGCTGACGACTGCGGGCAGGTTCAGCGAGCGGGAGAGAATCGCCGAATGGGATGTGCGCGTTCCAGCGTCGGTTGCAACCGCGAGGATTTTGTCGCGATCGAGCTGTACGGTCATCGTCGGCGTGAGGTCCTGCGCGACGAGGATGACCCTGTGGTCGATGCCGTGCAGCGTGAAATCGGGATCGGGCAGGCCGAGCAGGAAATAGACGACGCGCAGCTCGATGTCGAGCAGATCGTTCAGGCGGTCCATGATCATCGGATGACCGGCACGACTCCACTCGGACTGGAACTCGAGCATGCGCAGCTCGAATGCACGCGCGGCGGACAGGAAGTTCTCCCGAATGTACGTGACGGTGCCGTTCACGAGATGCGGATCATCGAGCATCAGGACCTGCGGCTCGAAGATCTGTGCCTCCACCGGACCGAGCCGCTCAGCAGTCGCCCGCTGAATCTCGCGGATGCGCTCCTTCGCAAATTCACGCGCTTCGGTGAATCGCGCGATCTCGTTCTCGACATCCTCGGGCGCGACGACGACGTGCGGCGCGCGCGGCACCTCCCAGTGCAGCACGTACGCGGGTCCTACAACGATTCCGGGCGATGCCGGAATTCCATCGCGTGTGAGACTCACGCTAACTCCTCGCCGAAGCCATTCTCAACCAGCGCGGCCAGCGCGTTGACGGCAGCATCCGCATCGTCACCCGACGCGCGGATCGTAATCTCACTGCCGCACTCCGCTGCGAGCATCATCACGCCCATGATGCTCTTGCCGTTCACCTCGAAATCATCCTTGCGAATCCAGATCTCGCTCTCGAACTGGTATGCGATCTTTACCAGCTCGGCCGCAGGACGCGCGTGCAAGCCATATTTGTTCGGAATAAGTACCGTTCGTTCACGTTCGACGGAATCCGTGGTCATTGCGCAATTTTCAGGAATAAGCCCACCGCGTAGAACGCGGCGAGCAAAATGACTAGTGGTGTTCGAATCCTCGGCCCAAAACGAGCGCCCACGATTGCGGCTGCGCCTCCGAAAACGAGCCACCAGATGGGCAGGCCCGCTGCAACGACTCCGCCGGCGGAGATCAGCGGCAGCGCAGCGCCGGCCATGAATGCGCCCGCCGCACTGAGAAAGCGCTGCGCATTGCCGATCGGATGTTTGCGCAGCTGTTCACCAACTCCCATGCCTTCGCGGAGCCCGAGACGAAACGACCACGCGCGCAACGCGAAGTGCGCCACGTTGTACGTCACGAAAAACGCAGCGACGCTGATCCACCACGGCGTGCCGATGAACAGCAGGACCAGCGCAGCCAACAAACACGCCGGACGCAGTCCCGCCCATACGAGCCTGTCTCCCATCGTGCCGAGCGATCCGCGCACTGCTGCCTTGAAGCGCTCGATGACGGCGGGGTTCTCGCGGTCTTCCTCGAGCCGGATGACGGCGCCGAGCGCCATCGGCGCGAGATACGGATGGCTGTTGAACAGCTGCGCATGTCGTTCGAGCGCCGCGTTCAGTGCCGCATCATCACCGCGATGAATTGCACGCAGCGCAGGCAGCATCGAGAACGCGAAGCCGGAGCCGATCAGCGTCTTGTAGTTCCACGATCCCTGTATCGCGAAGGCGCGCACGAATACGGCGGCGAGTGTATGCCGCGGCACAACGTGATCGCGCACGCTCAACGGAATAGCAGAAGCAGCGACCCGCATATCACTCCGAGAGTGAACGCCAATTTCTGTTGATTCCAGCCGCCAAAGAGCGGTAGCAGCGCGGCAGTCGCGGCAGCGCCCGCGATGCCGAGCACGCCAAGCGCCGGGCCCGGCCCCATCGACCAGTAAGGCGTGAGCGTCTTCAGAAGTGCCCAGCCGCCAACCCAGCCTGTCGTGCACACAATCACGCCTCGAACGAAATCAAGTGACATCGCCGCGAGATGTCTGCGCTGCAGCACACCGGGATTCATGTTTGCAAACATCATGGCGTCCGCCACGAGCAGCTCGTTAATTCTGCGCAATGCGATGACGGAAATGCTGCCGACCCATTCCCACGCCAGACCGAATACGACGGCGAGGAGAAGGATGCCGGGAGAGATGCCATCGGCGGAAACACTCAGGTATGCTGCACTCGCCGCTACTGCGCCGGTTCCCGCCTCAGGATAGCGCGCTGCACCAAGCGGCTGAATCACGAGTGCGAACATTTCGAGAATGGCGCCAACCATGGTGCCCTCGATTGGACGTCCGAAAACAATTCCTGTTAGACAACCAGCGACGAGCGGACGCGAAATCATCACCTGCGGAAACGATGTTGAATCGAGTCCGACGAGACCGCCGATGAGCGCCACGCCAAGCCAGTTCATCCGAGGAGGTGCGAGAGGTCAACGCGCTTGCCACCCGGCAGGTCGAGCGCGGTAATCGTGACGCCTTCGGCAGAAAGAGCGGCCATCTCCTGCCGCTCTTCTTCACTCAAATACAAGTATGGGAGCACTGCCGTTCGACCGGCAGCGTAATGAATCCCCCCGAGAATCACTTCCTCGCCCTTCAGCGTGGCATTGTCTGCGAGCCTGTGCATCGTGCGAATGTCGCGCGTGAGCACGATTACGCGCTCTTTGCCCGTGCGCCACGCTGCCAGCTGTTCGCGCGCGTGCTCGACGTCATCGAATTCGGCTGTCAGCTCCGTGGGCAGCCCGAGCGTGTAAAGCTCCTGCTCCCACGGCGAGTTTGCGAGATCATCATCCACAACCACGATGCGGTCCGGGTGCAGGCGAGTGCCCCACCCGACCACGACCTGCCCGTGGATCAGGCGTTCATCCACCCGATACAGCACGATGGCCATGATTCTCCAACGCAGGGGGTGCGCAGCAAACTGAGCCGCGTCCTTTCGCGAGCAGCCGCGGAACGAGTGCTTCGAGCGGCTCTTCACGATGCATGATGAACTCGAGCAAAAGCGGAAGGTTGATGGCGGAGATCACCGCGAGATTGGGGAAATCGGGACAGAGACGGCGCGCTGCAAAACCGCAGCTTCCGCTCGGAAGATCGGTGAACAGAATTGTCGGGCCTGCCGTGATGTGCTTGCGCAGCTCTGCGGCGAGCGCGTCGGGCGAAAGGCCGCGATTGCTCACAGCCGTAAACACGTCTGCGTCCATTCCGGCAATCTGACGGAGCGCATCGACAAAGCCTTCTGCGAGTGTGCCGTGTGCCAGGATGATTCCGCGCGCACGTTCCGCGCGTGCTTCGTCACTCATAATCGCCCTCGAGATAATCCTTCACAGGCCTCATCGCGTCCTGCAGCTTCTTGTTGAAGAGCGATGCAGAGTGGACGCCTGAATACTTGAGAAGGTGGTTCATTGCGACAACTTCCGAAACCACCGTGATGTTCTTCCCGGGGTTCAATGGCACCGTCACCTTCGGGATCTTCACGCCGAGGATTTCCATCTCCTCGAGCTCGAGCCCGCTCCGGTCATAGTGCGTGCCGTGCACCCACTCATCGAGATGTACTACCACCTCGATCCGTTTCTGTTGCCGGATCGCCCGGATCCCGAACAGCGCCCGGATGTCGATGATGCCGATGCCGCGGATCTCCATGTGGTGCCGCTGGAGCTCGTGCGGCCGGCCGATCAACAGGCCGTTCCCACGCTCCGCCACCTGCACCAGGTCATCCGCGACAAGGCGGTGCCCGCGCTCGACCAGGTCGAGCACGCACTCACTCTTGCCGATCCCGCTCTTACCAATGAACAGCAGCCCGACGCCATAGACGTCCGCAAGCGAGCCGTGGATCGTCGTTGTGGGGGCGAACTGGTCCTCGAGATAGGGCTGCACACGCCGGTAAAACTCGCCCGTCTTGAGCTGTGACACGATGATCGGCACGGCATGCCGTGTCGCATGCTCGATCACAACGCGCGGGACTTCCTGCCCCTTGGTCACAAAGATCACGGGCATGTCGAGCGAAAAGTATGTCTCGAGGGAAATGCCCAGCTGTTCATCGCCGAGCGAAGCGAGGTAACGCATCTCCGTTTCGCCGAAAACCTGGATGCGGCCGACCGGAAACCGTTCCGTGAATCCGGCCAGCACGAGGCCGGGGCTCGATATCGTAGGCGACATAATGCGCCGTTTGAGACTCGTCCCGTTCGTCAGGAGGTCGAGCGAGAGCGGTGTTTTTTTCGTCTCGAACAGCTCTTCGACGGTCGGGCCCTTTACGGGTGCTGTGCGTTCAGCCACTGGGCGTCAGTTCCGAAAGCTTGGGTCCATGGTGAGAGCGTCTCAGCTCGGTGCGGCGCTGCAGCTGCCGTTCGAGCCGGTCAAGCGCCGCATCGAATGCGCCCGCAAAGCTGTCCCCGCTGCCGTGAGCAACCATGGTCTGCGCGCCGGCGACGCGCGCGCGCGCTTCGGCGCGCTTCACGCCGTGGTCCAGCGCGAACGTGACCGCAGTCGATTCGAAGCGAGGCTCCAGCTGGGTGAGCGCTGCAACGCGCTGACTCACCCGCTCGCGAACGTCGTCCGCAACCGTGCAGTGGCGTCCGGTGATGGTCAGCGTCATGCCTGCCTCCGGTGGAAAATTACCTGGACTCAGGTCGGGTTCAGAACACCCAGTAAATGCTGCTCGGTCGAGTCCGCTGCGCGGTCCCACGTGTGCTCTCCTGCAAACTCGATCGCCTGGCGTCCCAGCTTCTCCCGCAGCTCCGTATTCTCGAACAACAGTCGAAGCCGGTCCGCGAGCACTCCGACGGATCCATGCGGCACCAGAAACCCGGTCTCACCGTCGCGTACGGAATCGCGCAGTCCCGGCGAATCGCTTGCGACCGTCGGAGTGCCGCACGCGCCCGCCTCGAGAACGGTGATCCCCCACCCTTCCTTGGGCGAGGTGAGGACATGGATCCACGATTTTCGGAAAAGCGCGAGCTTCTGGTCCTCCGTTACGAAGCCCGCCCA
>JBBQYT010000010.1:0-12843 GCA_038208385.1 Longimicrobiales bacterium
CGTACTGCCGTTCTTCAGCTCGAGATGAAACCTGCGCGTCCCGGATTCTTCATCATCGGGCGGTTGATACACGACTTCATGAAGCTGCGCGACGGGCGGATGCGACTGGTCATCGTACAACACACCGATGACGACGGGCGCATTCAGGTCCCCGCCCACGAAAGTCACCAGCACGACATCGTTTTCATTCGGCAGCGCCGACAGTCCCGCCCGGCCCACGATCACGGGCACGCGCTGCAGCTCGACGCCGGTCGCGCGCAGCTTCACATTGACCTGGTGGTTGCTCTTGCTGCCATCACCATCGCGCGCAAACACCTGCGTGACGGTTGCAAGCTCGGATGCGCGCGCGCGCTGCATCTCATCGCGGACAATCGCGCGCAGTGTCATTATGAGATCACTCATCAGCTCGTGCCTTCAACGCTGAGCGTCGTGATGAAGCCGCGGCTGTCCATCAAATGGTCGACAACCCGCACGCGCAAAATCCCGGGGTCGCCCGTCGGCAGGTCGGAAGCCTCAATGAGATCGCCGGCGCGGATCTCGGGCCGGCCGAGAATGTGCAGCTCGCCATGCACCTTTCCGCGCGCCGCGCGGTCCGCGAGTGATTGCGCCATCGCATCGGCAGCATCCTTGGTACGCAGTGCGCCGACCGATGCGATCGTACCCGTTGCGGCGCTCCCCCCGCTCGGCTCACGCAGTATCCAGTGCCATTGCTCGGCGCCGGCTTCACTGGCTGCGCCATACGCGACAACGGCGGGCACCGGCGTTGCGGAACCCGAGCCACTGCTCCAGCTCAGAATGTCCGCGCCGTAACGCAGCTTCACATCCGCAGTGCCTGTACGCGGCGTAACGAATCGCAGCGCACCTGATGCATTCGAGCTGGGCTCAGCTCCGACGAGTCGTCCGAGCTCGATCAGGTGTGACCACACACTGCGCCGATCGTCGACGGTGTATGCCGAGAGCTTCGTATCGCCCGCCACTTCATCGATGTCGACATCTGCAGCCAGGTCACGAGCAATATCACTGACGGATTGATCGACGTACGTGCGTGCTATGCGCGCGCGTGAGAGCGCAACAGTGCCCGCGAGGCCGGAAATGATGAAGCCGTCCGAGCCGCCCGAGACTTCAGCGACTTCACCTGACCACACGTCCTCTTCAGAATCCGTGTCGCCGAGCGCGATCTTGAGTGTTGAGCCCGGCGTCGTCTGGGCGAATTTGGATGACGGCCAGAAGATCAACTCTGTGCGGTCGTGACTTCCGGACAGCGATAGCGTCACGTGTGCGCGTGCGAGCGCAGCCTCCGCCGACGTGAGGCTCTTGCCATCGATCTCGATGACTGCGCGCGGCCGGTGCAGGGCCATCAGCTCAGTCCTTCCAGGTCGACGCCCTGCCGGCGTGCCTCACGACGCAGGAGCCGGTCGAGCGCATCGGCCAATTCTGCATCTTTCAAGCGATTGGCAACGACTCCGGAGAGCGGCGTGTGCGGCAGCTCCCGCTTGAGGCCCGCGCTCGATGCGCTGTGCTGCACACTGTCATGGCGCGCGAGCAGGCGACGCAAACCGGATGTCGGTTCTTCCGGCGCAGAGTCCGCGAAAGGCGATGGATTGCGATCCCGCACGACCGGGTTCGTCCACAGGCCGGCGACGCTGCGGGCGGACGCGGCGCGTGGACTCGCTTCCGCATTGCGCTTTCTGTTGACCGTCTGCGCCGGGATGCGTTCAAGCACGCGCTCGAGCACCGGGACCGACAGTGCGGCGTCGGCTGCACGCGTAGTATCCGCACCAAGCCTGATGTTGGGCACGCGAACGACCGGAATCACCGGTCCGCGTGTGCTCGCACGGCTGCCATCGTCTGCAATACTTCCGGCATTTGCTTCGCGACCACTGGCATGACCAGAGTCTGCCGCCTGCGCAAGCAATATCGCCACCTGCGTGGATGTTGGTGCGATCAACATCGGTGTGTCTGCCGCTGCCGGTGCGCCAGCGCGCTCGGCCCTCCTGCGCAGGTCCCGCGTGACGACGCCCCTGGTAAGCGTCGGTTCACTTTGCTTGAACCTGGTTGTCGAGAACGCCCGTTGTGCATCGCGGATCTCGGGACGGGCACGTCCTGCATTGTCAGGCGATGGCGCGCTGGGCATCGAACCAGCAGTCGTGCCTGTTTGTGCCGCCCGTTCCAGGATGCGCGAACGATTGTGACCAACCGACGCTTGCGCGCCGGCATCATCCCGGGACATGCGTTGCGACGATCCAACCACATTCTCGTTCATCAACCGGCTGCTCCTTGCAGTCAACAGCTCTCCGGCCACAGCCGTCGCCATGGCGGGCGTAACATCGCGCGCTCTCGCACCTGGTGGCCGAACACTTCCGCGACCGGGAGACTCAGCTTTCGATGCCGGGCGTTGCAGAGCTTCGCGCCGCGTTTGCGCACGGTTCTGCATCTCCTCCGACCCCGCCCGCTCCGCCGTCTCACCGAACAGCGCTTCAAGACCGGGGCTGCGTGCGAGCGACTGCAGTACATCGTCATCGACGAGCGTGCTTTCAATCTGCGCGCTCGCGAGCTGCGACAACTCCGGCAACACACCACCGAGACGTTCGGCTGTGCGCGACATTACACCACCGAGCGCAAACAGTCGGCGTAAATCCGGATGCGGTGCACGGATCACGATTCGCCTTCGCCCTGTTCCTGGCGCGCGAGCATCTCGAGATACAGAAGGACCTGTCCGATCGTCAGCTCGGAGCATTCTGCCGGTGTCCAGCCGAATTCGCGGGCGAGGATGAAACACGCCCTGGCGATGGGTGCCTTGACTGCGCGCTCGAGGTCATCTTCATCGACCGAGAGTCCACTGATGCGCGATACATGGTCGGACAGAAACTGTACGATTCCCGCGGGCAGGTTACCGACCTGCTCGACAGTCAGCTTGGGCGCGACGAGCGCCTGCTGCACCATGAGTACGCTCGCGAGGACGCGCTGCTCCTTTGCCGCGCGCACGACGCGATCGACATCGCGCACCAGCAAAGGGCGCAGCGTGACTTCTCCGGCATACCGGTCCGCCGCGTTGTCGTCTGCCGCAGAAATGTTTCCCTGCGCCTGCAGCAGCGACTTCGCAATCTTCACATTGAACGTGGCGGAACCGCTCGCGAGCAGGTCCTCGGCACTCAGCTGCATCAGCCAGCCTCCTCAGTCTTGATCCAGAGTGCGCGGAAGCTGACCTGCTCGAGCACGAAGTCATCTTCCGGCAGCGAGTAATCCCACTCGGTGATCTGCACGCCCATCACGGTGACGCTCGCCGAAAGATCCGGCTGCGCTGCGTTCTTGAGCTGCACGCTGAGGTTGAACGAGGGCCCGACGAACGTGCCCGCCGGCCGGCTGTCTGCTGCAGTACCGAGCATCAACCTGAGCAATGCGCCGTTGATGTACGCACGATCGATCGTACCCGTCACGTTGATGTTGCCGGGACGCAATTCCGTCGCGAAGCGCTGACCCAGCTCGTGAAATGGCTTTACATCGTTGGTGACTTTCACAGTCACACCGGTCGCACGTCCGATCGGCGTGAGGGAGTACTTGTCGACTGTTGCCTTTGCCGCATCTCCTGCAGGTCCGGACTCCACCGCCACTGCAATGGTGCCGTCCGCCCCGTGGTATACCGTCGTTGCCATGTGACTCGCTCCGTTTCTAGCGCTACTGCAGGTTCATGATGACCTTCACGAAATCGATCGAGAAGGTGGGTTGTAGTGTCATCGTCACGATCGCCTGACCGGCGATCTCCTGCGCGCGCGTCGCGGAGACATCCAGCGTGTACGCGACAAGCATTTCGTCCAACACCATGCCGGACAGGAAACCATCCAGTGTGGCTTTCAGTGCTGCGCGCACGCGGCTGTTGTTGAGGCGGCCGATGTACGGATTGCAGCCCTGTCGCACGCCATCCTTTGCATAATCGACAATGCGCCGGACGGTGATCTGCCGGAACGCACCGGTGTCCGTCGTGATTCCCTTCACCACGCGAATGCCGAACTGTTTCCGGAGCACGAGGACCTGCTGCTGCAACAGCTGCTTCTGTTGTGCACGCGAGTACTCGCGTGTGAGATCGTTTGCGGGAATGCCCTGGTTCGTCATGCTCACGTGCGGCGCAAGCGATGCAAGCTTTCCCGCGACCAGCGCCGCCGCGTACGACGCGGGCAGTTTTACGTTCTTGTCCGCCGCACCGACGCGCGCCGCATCTTCTGCGACGATGCCGGGAGCGACGAGAATCAAACGCGGGCTCGATCCCTTCGAGACATCATCCGAGATGAGCGTTGCGGGCTCATCCGTTGATGCGCCAATGACGGCAATGCGCTCGCGGCCATCGTTCTCGGTAGCCTCGAGGTGGGCGAGCAGTGTGGCTGCACCATTCTTCGCATCAAGTCCGCCAACGACGACGATGTTGACCTGCTGGTTTGCGAGCGCAGCCAGGCCATCGCTGATCTCTGTGCCGGTGATGGGTGTGCCGTCGGGTCCGCCCGCAGTTGCCGAAGCGACGACTTTCTTTGGCACCGTGCCGCTGTCTGCAACCGCGGGTGTGGTTGCGGTCACGAAGCGGCTGCCTTCGGAGACATTGCGCGCAAGCTCTGCGGCATCAGCACCGTGGAAGGTCTCCTTCGCGCGTCCCATCACGAGCTTGAGCTCGACGGGCTCGCCGTCTGGTGTGTTGAGCGTTGCGACGATCGAGTTGGCCCATGAGCCGGGCGATGTTGCAGTGAGTGTGAAGAGCTTCGTGTTGGTCGCAGACTGGATCTCCCAGCTCATTGCGACCATTGGATCAGCGCCGAGATTCGCGACGCGCACGGCATACACGGTGGACGCGCCACCCTTGAATGCGAGCTCGAGCGTGCGCACCAGAGTGAGCGCCTTGGGTTGATCCGCCGATACATCCGGCCACTTGTCGTACGAACCGAAGGTGTCGAGCGCTTCCGCGTAACTGCCCAGCACCACAACGGTGTTGAGCGGCCCGCGGTTCGCCGAGCCGACGACGCCGACGTTGCCGGTCGCGATTCCTCCCACCGTGATCAGCCCTTCTGCACGCACATCTATGTACGTTCCGGGGAGGATCATTTCAGCAATCGTTTCGCTCATCGGCTTCTCCTTTCAGGGATCACTCGATAATCGATGTTATCGTAGTGTGCACTGCGCCGGCCGCATCGACGGATGCGACACTCAGCTGCGTAGTGACGGGGATCAGGCGAATGATGCCGCCTGAGGATTCCGGTTCATCAATGACCTGCTCGTAAATAAATGCAAAGCGCGCCGTGCGTTTGTTCGCGATACCGGTGCCTTTCGGCGCAATGCTCGAGAAGCTGATCGGACCGAGCGCAATCAGGTTGTGAACGTCTGCCTTTGCGCGTGGCAGCAGCAGCGCGCTCGTCACAGCATCATTCAGTGCACCGACATCGTCAGCTGTTGCGCCGAACACATCGACACGCAGCACGCCGGTGATGCGGGTCGTGCGTCGTTCCCATTGGCCCAGGAAGTACGTGACGTCGACAATTCCAGTCGCTGGCAGTGCAGTTGCGAAGGTGAGCTGACCGGTTGACGGATTACCGAACACGTGCGTCGTTGTCGGTGGGAACGTTGTCACCACCCCGCGTGTCGTGCCTTTCACCTTCACTGTCAGATCCCCCGTGTCGAGCGGACCGAGCGTGCCATTGGCTCGAACGAGTCCGCCGTGCGGCAGCGTCAACACTTTCCGGTCTGCACTCAGCAGGCTGAATGTCGGCTCTTCCGGGAGCACCGGACTCTCGAGATCAATGCTTGCCTGCCAGGGCAGAATGCCGTCGGTTACCAGCGCTGATTTCTCACCGAGACCCGTGCCCGAGCGCATGGTTTCATCGAGCGAGAGCACGACCGCAGGCAGTTGCGGCACTGTTTCCGGCTCGACGATGCCGATCAGGTTCGGCGTCGGCACGAGCGACCGTGTGCCGAGGTACGCCTGGAGTGCTCTCAGAAATGCGGTTTCGGCCACGCTCATTATCCGAGCAAATTCTTGAGTGGATCGAGCAGCGCGCTCGCGCCCGACAACGCCTGCTTGAGATTCTCGGCCGCCGGCTTGATCGGTGACAGCAAATCACCGATCTGCGGGATGTCCACGAGAATTGCCGGCAGATCCAGCAGGTCGAGGCCCAGAAGTGCATCGAGACTGATGTCCGCATCGAGATCGAGTCCGAAGTCTTCGCCAGGCGCTGGCGGCTCGGGCGGCTCCGTGTATTCTCGTAACACAATCCGATAGCGAAACGAATCCGTTGCTCCTGCGACTTCTTCTACATCGAGCTGCTCGATCAGCACGCGCTCCAGCTCCGACTCCTTCACGATGTCAGCGACGAAATCCACGGGATCGCCTGCGAGAAACTTTTCTCTGACCTGCTTCAGGAAATCATCGCGCGCTTCATCGGTGTTGAGCGAGCCAATGATTTCGACAGCGAGCGCGCCGCGTCCCATGTCCTGGTGCAGATCGCCGGACAGGCCCGGCACCGACAGCACCGCAAGTCTGCGCGATTCAGTCGCCGCAATGCGCTCGATGCGCGGCGGCTCCCAACCCGCAATCATCGGATGGACGAGCATCGCCTTAAAACTCCCTGCGCATGCACGCACTCATGTGGCGGACCAGCGCACGCCGCGCATTGCGGCGTTGCCTGCATTGCGGGCAGTGCGGAAGAAATTCCAGAAATTCTCGAACGTGTCTGCATCCGTCTGCACGGGCAGCGGGTCTCCCGGCGTCACTGCACTGACGAGTGCGATGAGCAGGTACACGGGATACTTGTCTGCACCGCCGGTAGGATCGGGATCGGGCGGACTGTGCCATACGAACCGAGCGGTTGCCCAGCCTCTCGGCGGAACCGTCACGCCGGACACCTGTGTCGGCAGTGGTGGCAGGTCTCCTGTGATGCCCGCCTGGCTCCACTTCGTCTGGTCGAACGGCGGTGCGCTCGCATCGGCGGCTGCAAACGGCATCGTTGCTTTCACCCACCACAGCTCGACCAGCGCCTGCACGGGAACGCGCTTGCGATTGTGCACGCGCACGTAAACCAGATTGTCGACGCCCGCGAGCAGACGATCGGCAGGACGCCTGTCGAGCAAATCGCGGAACGCAACATCGAGCGGCTCTGCGGGTGCGCCCTGGACCACGATAATGTCGGGACTGCGCCCGCCGTAAGCGACCGAGCCCGTCTTGCCGCGATCCTCAACGCCATCGCGAATGAAGATGTCGGGCACGTACGGACCGACGGTCGCAACGCGCATCGCGGTGTGCCGCGCGCTCGTGAGAAGCGTCTGCATGACGGTCGAGGGCGGCGGCGCGAGCGGGAACGGATCGCTTGGACTCGTGATGACGGCGAGCAATGCAACGCGCGAAGGTGCAGCAGCAAGCGCTTCGGGCGGCACCCACTCGAAGCGCGCAACGACTGGCTGCGACGGCGCGATGTTGCTGATCGTGACCGGCGGACCCGTACGCTGCCACGCAGCTGCAGGACCAACGGGAGCAACTGCAGGCGCGGGCAACACCGGCACGTCGGCGAAGTGCGCCCAGAAGTCTGCGTGCAGATCGGGCAGCGGCAGCGGAATCGCGGGCGCGACGGGTGCCGCTGGCGCAGGCGCAAAGAACAGATGCACGACAACGTTCGGCACAGTGTCCCAGCCGCGCGTGTGCACCTGCACGTAAATCATGTTGAGCTCGCCCGGGTCGAGCACATCGACGCCGAGATCTTCGTCGAACTCCACGCCGTCGAGCGTTTCATCGAAGAACGTGTATGGCGGACTGTCAATCCTGATGTCGAACGCGGCTGCCATGTTGAAGAGCACGGTGTTCGCGGGCATGCGCGGGTCGCCGCTCAGGCCGGGGCCCGGTGCAGCGGGCGCGGCCGCTGGGGCCGCATTGAGTGCAGCGGGTAAAGTGCGCGGATAGCCGAGTCCATCTTCGACGGAATATTGCCTTAGATAGATACGGAAGCGCGGACCGCCGCCGGCAATTGCACCGCCGGTCGGCGCGGCAAGATCGCACTCATACATGCCGCGTCCAAATGACGAACAGACGAGCTTCTGACGCGCGACCGCTTCTGGCGTGCCGGCAACTGCGCCAGGCGTCGGTGGCAGTGTGACGCACGTGAGATCGTTGATGAGCACGAGCGGCAGCTGACCTGCGATGAGCGGAGCGGGCGGTGCGGGCAGCTGCCGATTGTTGAATGTGAACCAGCTCGGATTGAATGCGGGCACTGCTGCGGCAGCGGCCGGGACGCGACGCGGCGGAAGATTTCGGATGACATACACGCCGACCATCGTGCCGCAAAACAGCACCTGCGGACTGCCCGCGGGAGTCGAAGGATCGAACGCGAGACTCGCCATTGGACAGGGCGGCAATGATTGCAGTGGCGCTCCGCCGATCGGTGCGCCGACAGGCACGAGTCCGGTGATATCGGCCCAGTTGACGCCCTGGTCGAGCGTCAGGAACACGCGTCCCTGCGTGCCGGCCGCAGTCCTGTTGCCCGCGGTTGCAACAGCGACGTAGTTGGCATCGGCCGGATGCACGGCAATGCGTGCAACCCACGGATTGTTGGCCACTGCGGGGAACGGAAGTGCAAGCGCAGTCCATGCGAGTCCCGGCGGCGGTGCCGGTGGTGCAGGAATCGCCGCGGGGTAATCTGCGCGAAACACGCCGCCGTTCGTGGTGCCCACCCACAGGTGCCGTCCGTCCGCACTGAACGTCAACGCGCTGCCGGAGCCACCACCAAACGCAGGCGTGCCCGGATTGAAGAATGCAGTGCCACCATTGTTCGTGACGAGGACACGATTTCTATCCGCAACCACCATGTGCTGCGGCGCTGTTGGATGGTGTGTCTGCACAACGACGAACGGCTGCACGGCCGGGCCCATGTTCGTGTCGAGCATCACGAAATTGTCGTTCGGCGGCGCCTGGTCGGGATTGACGGGACTGCTCACCTTGAATGTCGGCCAGCCCGGGTTTGGCGTGTTGCCGAGCACGACATTGCAGTTCATGAAGTGGTTTTGCCACGACACGTAGGAGTTGCGCGGATTGCGAAGCTCAAACTCGATCTCGCCGCCGTCACCGCCGCCCGCGTGATACCACGTCGGCCCGCCGAGCGAATAGAACGTTCCATTGTCCTGCAGGCCGCCACCCATGATGAACGGATAACTGCGGTGGACTGTGATGTCGTTGAACTGCGCCGCAAGAATCCCGTGACTGCGCTTCCGCCAACCGCGTTGCGTGCTGGGGTTGCCATCCGGCATGTTGGGCGCAATCGCGACACCGCCGTCATTACCCACCCACACTTTGCGATGGTCGAACGCATCCCACACGATTTCGTGATGATCGGCGTGCTGCGAACGGTCGCCGCTATCGTATTGCGTCCAATCCAGCACCTGCGTCCAGTCGGCACCGAAGTTCGTCGAGCGATATAGATTCACACCGCCGGCAAGCAGAATGCCCGGCTCGAACGGATGCACTGCAAACGCAAGCGAGTACCAGCCCGCCGCACCGAGTCCAGGCCAGTTCACTTCCGGCGCGTTCATCGTGTGCCACGTATCACCGCCATCATTCGAGTGGTAGACCGGCAGCATGAATCCCTGGCCGGGCTGATTGTTCACGGCCAGCGCATAGACGTGCTCGGGATGCGCCTTGCAGACGGCGAGGCGCACACGACCAAAGGCATTGAATCCCGGGAAGCCACTACCGAGCGCAGTCTGCTTCGCGTACGTCGTCGCAGCAGCAAGGGCGGGACTGAACGGGGCGTTGACGGTCAGCTGCGTGTTGTTGTTGATCGCAGTGATTGTACGTAGCTGCATCCACGTCGTCTTCGTCGCGGGCGTCGTGCGGATCTCATCGCCTACGGCGAAAAACGCCAGGAAATTTGTCCCCACGCCAGTTACGATATTGGAGCCCGGAAGCGATGTTATGGTGCCGGGACCGTTCGGCAGGCCGATTCCACCTGCGGGCTGATTACCGTAGTTCGTGCCCGCTGCGGCGAGGCCGGCTGCGGGTGCGGCAACATTTGTCAGCGTGAGCGAAGTGTTGTTCGCGATTGCAGACACGACATCCGCGAAATCCTGGGGCAGGCCGAACGTGCGAAACTCATCGCCGACGACGAACGTGGTCTGGAAGTTCGTGCCTACGCCGTTCACAACTGCGGGCGCAGCGGGACCCGGGACCGCAATGGTGCCGAGGCCCTGCAGACTCGCGGGCGGAGCAACGCGGAAGTAGTTCGTGCCCGCGGGCACGACGGGCGCGAAAGCCGGTGCAACGGTCATGTGTGTGTCGTCTGCAATTGCAGAGATGACGGTTGCAATGTCCGTCGGCGCGAGACCGGATGTGTTGATGGTGTCACCAACGCGGAAGAACGCCGTGAAATGGGTGCCGACGCCGGTGACTGCCGTGCCTGCAGCATCCGTCGAGAAGGTGCCAGCACCTGCAAGGTCCCAGACGACGTTGCCGCCGACTGCTGGATTGTACGTCCCGCGGAAAACGCCTTCACTATCGAACGCAACCCAAATGCGATAGGTGCCAAGCTGCGCCGGGACGTTGCTCCAGTTTTCAACGATTGCGACATCGGTTGCGTGGCGCACTGTCGCGGCTGTGCGCAACGGAACGGGCTCGAGATTGAATGCAGGTCCCGCTTCGCGACGCCAGAGTCCGCTCGAGCTTGCAATCCAGCAGCGATCTGCGTTGTGCGGATCGACGACGATGCGCGAATCCGTTGCGGCCGAGCCTGGGGGTCCTGCGCCACCGGCGGCCGGTGGCACGACTTCCTGTATGAGACGCGGCACGGCTACGCTCGTGTCGCAGCGAAAAAATCCGAGACCGCTCGGCGGCACGCTCAACGCAGCGGAGTTGCGCAGCGTGATGGTTTCACCGGTGCCGATATACAACATGCGCGTGTTGCTCGGAGCCAGCGCAATCGCGCCGATGGGCAATGCGTCTTCCGGATTGCCGAGCGGTGCCCACGTGTCTCCTGCGTTGCGCGACACCCACACACCGCCCCACGCAGTGCCCGCGAAGATGGTCCCCGGATTGTTTGGATCCTGCGCGATCGAGTGCACGTGACCACCGATGTTGCGACCGCCGAGCGCTGCCCAGGGGCGCGGTGGTGCATCGACCGGCGCAGCGAGCGCGTGCGCGAGTGACGGTGCAATGAGGCCGACACGAATCTGCGTCGTGGGTATTCCCAGCTGCTCGAGGAAATATTCACGACGATCGCCGATCTCATCGCCGTCATCCGTTACTTCGGGCGGTACTTCGGTGATTGGCAGGTCGTCAGCCATAGTGCTCTGCGTTCGTCATCATGGTGCAGCCGGATCCGGATCCGGCATGTCGAAGAGATAGGCCATGCCGCGACTCAGCTCGAGATTCGATGGATCACCCGGATGCAGTGAGCTGCGATCCTTGCTGCTCACACCCGGACGACGCGCGACATCGAGCCACTTCCGCGCGAGCGGAATCCAGCCCAGCGCACTTGCAGTCGGCTCGCCCTTTGGCGAACGGAGCGTCCAGCTCTCGGGCAGCTCCGGAATCATCGCGTCAGGAGCCGCAGCGTCACCGCGCTTTTCGCTCGTGGCTTCGCCCGCAATCAACATCCGCCATTCGTTCAGGCGACGCCGATCGAGATTCCAGTTGCGGAAGACCTGTACGACTTTGTGCACTTCTGCGGGCGCGCCGTTCGCACCGCCGGCGCGTCGCTCTTCATCAGTGAGCAGGTAGGTCGTGCCGCCGAGGCACAGCATGACGGCGAGGTCCGCGGCGTAATCCATGATCGTGTCGCCACCGGAAAGACTTCCTGCGGAGTTTGCAATCAGCTCGTAGCCGGCGGCTCCCGCTTCGCTTGCGAGACGGTGGTAGGCAGTCGGAACGGTGACGGGAAAGTCTGCATCGACGGTGAGCGATGCATCGCTGATGACCGCGGTCACGATGCGAACTTCGATGCCGAGACGAATGGTATCGCCGGGCATGAAGAACGATGCGAACAGTGTCCCGCCCGATCCTGCGACCGTGTTTGGCGTTGCGGCAACGACGGCTGCAAGTCCGACACCCGCAACGTCTGTCGCACGATCCTGGGCAATGCGGTTGTAGACACCGCCTGCACCGAGTGGCAGCACTGTCGTGAGCCTGGTATCGCTGATGACATTTACGATTGCGCGCCGCGTGCCTGCATTCGGCGATTCGATGACATCACCAACGCGGAAGAACGTCCCGAAGCGAGTGCCACCGGCACCATCCATGTCGTTCGGTCCCGCGCCGCCACCAACTGCAGGCGCAACCGAGCCGACGCCTGCTGTATCCGCAGGCCGCAAATCCAGCACGACGGATCCGTTTTGTCCGAACTGGATTGACTGGCGCAGCTTTGGCGCGTGCTGGATGAAATACTCACGCTCCGAATCTGTCTTGCCGAGATGACGCCACTCGTTTGCAGCGGTATCACGCGCAATCTGCGTCGGCTGGCCGTCGATCAGATCACCGTGGTCGGCAAACGTTTCGCCGGGAGGCAAGTCGAGATTGCCTTCGGGCGCCTGCACGATGTCCGCGTGCAAACCACCAACGACACCCGCGTGGTCCTTTACTGTGCGCTTCAGGATGCTCGCGAACTCGCGAATCGTCATTGGCGCGATCGGTGCGAGCACGATTTGGGCATTTGCGTCCGTGGCGTCGTGACTGAACTGGATCGAGTTGCGGCGCGACCGGATATGCATTTCCTGGTCGCCGGTCCACCAGATCTTCAGCAGTTTGCGCCGATCGGACGGGAAAAAGCTCTTCTCGAGTTTGGGCGCATCTGCAATCGTGTCTGCAAACAGCGAGCTGTCATCGAACACGCGCAC